>JAAUTS010000189.1 GCA_012031345.1 Blastochloris sp.
GCTTGTCCGTGCCTTTGACCTGGCCACCCATCGCGGCTACGACTCGGATCATCCCAGGGTGATCGGGGATGTGGGCAAAGCGGGTGTGGCGGTGGATTCCATTTTGGACATGGAGATTTTGTTCAAAAACATCCCGCTTAACAAAATTTCCGTTTCCATGACGATGAACGGCGCGGTGCTGCCTGTGCTGGCCTTTTACATCGTGGCGGCGATGGAGCAGGGGGCCAAGTTGGAGGAGTTGTTCGGCACGATCCAGAATGACATTTTGAAGGAATACATGGTGCGGAACACCTACATTTATCCGCCTTCGCCTTCCATGAGAATCATTGCGGACATCTTTTCCTACACGTCGAAAAAAAATGCCCAAGTTCAATTTCCATCTCCATCTCCGGCTATCACATGCAGGAGGCGGGTGCTTCGGCGGATTTGGAAATGGCCTACACGCTGGCCGACGGATTGGAATACATCCGAGCGGGGATCGGGGCGGGAATCGACATTGATTCCTTTGCACCGCGTCTTTCCTTTTTCTGGGCGCAGGGGAAAAATTATTTCATGGAAGTGGCCAAGATGCGGGCCGCGCGCCTGCTCTGGGCCAAGTTGGTCCGGCAATTCAATCCCAAGCTGGAAAATCCATGGCGCTGCGCACCCACTCGCAGACCTCCGGCTGGAGTTTGACCGAACAGGACCCCTTCAACAACATCGTGCGAACCTGCATCGAGGCCCACGCTGCCGCCATGGGACACACCCAGTCCCTGCACACCAACGCGCTGGACGAAGCCATCGCTCTGCCCACGGAATTCTCCGCCCGCATCGCCCGCAACACCCAGTTGTATTTGCAGGAGGAGACGGGCATCTGCCGTGTGGTCGATCCCTGGGGTGGTTCTTACTTTGTGGAAAACCTCACCGACCTGCTCATGCGCCGGGCCTGGGGCCACATTCAGGAAGTGGAAAGTCTCGGGGGCATGGCCAAGGCCATCGAGAGCGGCATTCCCAAAATGCGGATCGAGGAGGTCGCCGCCCGGCGTCAGGCCCGCATTGACAGCGGTAAAGAAACCATCGTGGGCGTGAACAAGTATCGACTCGAGAAGGAGGATCCCTTGGAGATTCTCGACATCGACAACACCTCGGTGCGTGAATCCCAGATCCGTCGTTTGCAGATGCTGAAAAGTCAGCGCGACTCCGCGGCGGTGGAGGCCGCCTTGGCGCGGATCACGGAAGCCTCGGCTTCCGGGCAGGGGAATTTACTCGAACTGGCGGTGGAGGCGGCCAAGGTCCGGGCTTCACTCGGAGAAATTTCCGACGCCATGGAGAAGGTCTTCGGTCGGCATCAAGCCACCATCCGTGCCATCTCGGGAGTTTACCAAAAGGAGTATGGGGAACGTGATGAAATCCGCATTGTGCGTGAGCTGAGCACTTCCTTTGCCGAAGAAGAAGGGCGGCGTCCCCGCATCCTGATTGCCAAGATGGGACAGGACGGACATGACCGCGGCGCCAAAGTGGTGCCACCGCGTTTGCCGACATGGGTTTCGATGTGGACATCGGCCCCTTGTTCCAGACTCCGGAAGAGACGGCCAAGCAGGCAGTGGAAAACGACGTGCATGTGGTGGCCATGAGTTCCCTGGCAGCCGGACATAAAACCCTCCTGCCCGCCTTGGTTTCCGCGCTGAAGGAACTGGGGCGACCGGACATCATGATCGTGTGCGGCGGCGTCATACCGGCCCAGGATTATGAATTCCTGCTCGCGAACGGAGCCAGTGCCATTTTTGGACCCGGCACGGTCATTCCTGTTTCGGCCCGGAAGGTTTTGGAATTGCTCAAGGCGGGGCGTCAATCGGAGCGCGCCTGACCATGCCCGAGCCCAGGAGCGGGGAGCCTGGTCTTCCCACACCACGGACTGCGGCGGAGTTTGTGCGCGGAATCGTGGAGGGAGATCGCAGCACTTTGGGCCGGGCCATTACGCTGGTGGAGAGCAGTCGTCCCGATCACGGACATCTGGCTCAGGATATTTTAAGTTCCCTGCCGCCCAGCGGGGATACCTCTCTGCGCGTCGGCATTACTGGAGTGCCCGGTGTGGGGAAGAGCAGTTTCATTGAATCTCTCGGCTGTGCGTTGTGTGAGCGTGGTCACAAGGTGGCGGTGTTGGCCGTGGACCCCAGCTCAGCCGTTTCCGGCGGCAGCATTTTGGGGGATAAAACGCGCATGGAAAAATTATCCCGTCACCCCCGCGCTTTCATTCGACCCAGTCCCTCCTCCTGTCACCCCGGCGGTGTTGCGCGTAAAAGCCGGGAAACGCTGCTGCTTTGTGAAGCGGCGGGTTACGATCTGATTCTGGTCGAAACCGTCGGAGTGGGGCAGGGGGAAGTGGAGGTTCATTCCATGGTGGATTGTTTTGTCCTGCTGGTGTTGGCCGGGGCGGGCGATGAACTTCAGGGGATCAAAAAAGGCATCATGGAACTGGCCGACTTGGTGGTCATCACCAAGGCGGACGGCGATAACCTGCTCCGCGCGCAGTCGGCCCGGAACGAGATGGAGCGTGTGCTGCACATTCTTTCACACGATCTTCCCAACTGGTCCGTGCCCGCGCTGTTGGCCTCGGTGCAAAGGGGGGAGACTTTGGACGCAGTCTGGTCCCAGGTCGGCGACTTCATCCAGTCGGGTCGGGATTCGGGATACTTTACGGATCGGCGGCGGCGTCAAATTTTGGACTGGGTGCATTTTTTGGTCCGGGAAGAGTTGCGCACCAGCTTTGAGCGGGATGCCCATGTCAGGGCGGAACGGCCCAAGGTGGAGAAGGAACTGTTGGAAGGAACGGTCTCGCATCTCAGGGCGGTGCGACGCCTGCTGGAGGGATTTCGATACCCACCGGCCTGAACAAAGAATTGGAAGAAAAAAGCTTGTAAAGTAGTAAAACTAATCCAGTATTTTTTCAAAGATAAGAAAAGGTAATCACAAATATGATAAAAAAAATCGATCATCTGGGTATTGCGGTCCGGTCCATTGAGGAAAGTCTCCCTTATTACGAAAAAATTCTGGGGATTCCCTGTGAAAAAACCGAGGAAGTTCCTTCCCAAAATGTGAAGACGGCCTTTTTCGCCGTCGGGGAGGTTCACTTGGAACTTCTCGAGCCCACCTCGCCGGAGAGCCCTATCGCCAAGTTTTTGGAGAAGAACGGGGAAGGGATTCATCATGTGGCCTTTTATACGGATGACATCACGGGCCAACTGAGTCAGGCTTCGCAGGGGGGCTGCCGTCTGATTCACGAAGTCCCCTTTGAAGGCGCGGCCAACAAAATGGTGGCCTTTTTACATCCGAAATCCACTCACGGCGTTTTGACTGAATTTTGCACCAACAAAAACCCATCCTAATCACACCAACTTATGCCCATATCCCAACAACTCCTCGAAGATCTGCGGGAACGCAGAAAAACAGCCATGGCCGGTGGAGGCCAGCAAAAATTGGACGAGCGCAAGGCCAAGGGCCTGATGTCCGCCCGCGAACGTCTGACCCAGTTGTTCGAACCGGATACTTTTCAGGAATCCGGTCTGCACGCCCGGCATGATTGCCATGACTTCGGCATGGCCGAGAAGCAACTGCCTGCGGACGCCGTCGTGACCGGGACAGGTTATGTCGGGGGCCACGCCGTGGCGGGCTTCAGTCAGGACTTCACCGTGGCGGGCGGAACCCTGGGCCGCATTCACGCCAAGAAAATTTGTTCCATCATGACTACGCCATGAAGGCCGGAGTCCCCATCGTCGGCTTCAACGATTCCGGTGGAGCGCGAATTCAGGAGGGCGTGGAATCGCTTTCCGGTTACGGGCAGGTCTTTTTCCACAACGTGCTGGCTTCCGGTGTGGTGCCGCAGATCGCGGTCATCTCCGGGCCCTGTGCCGGGGGAGCGGCTTATTCGCCCGCGTTGACCGACTTCCAAATCATGGTCAATAAAAAGGCCAACATGTTCATCTGCGGGCCTGATGTGATCAAGGCCGCCACAGGTCAGAGCACCACCATGGAAGAGGTGGGGAGTGCGGCCGTGCATGCCACGGTCAGCGGCAACATTCATTTCGTGGCGGAGGATGATGCCCATGCCATCGAGCTGGTGAAGCGTCTGCTTTCCTATCTCCCGGCCAACAACATCATGGATCCGCCGCATCAACCCACCGCGCAGCTTTCCTTGACCCGGCATGAGAAAATGAATGACTTGATCCCGGATGATCCCAAGTCCCCCATGGACGTTCAGGCCATCATCAAGGGAGTGGTGGACCCGGACAGTTTCCTTGAAGTCCAACGGGACTGGGCCAAAAACATCATCGTGGGTTTTGCCCGCCTGAAGGGAGTGGTCGTTGGCATCGTGGCCAATCAACCCATGGTCAAGGCGGGAACCATCGACATTGACGCCTCGGACAAATCGGCCCGCTTCATCCGCACCTGCAACTGTTTCAACATTCCCTTGGTCACGCTGGTGGATGTCCCCGGCTTCCTCCCCGGTCTGGCCCAGGAGCGGGGTGGCATCATCCGTCACGGAGCCAAGATGCTCTTTGCCTACGCCGCCGCCACCGTGCCCAAGATCACGCTCATCCTGCGCAAAGCTTATGGCGGAGCCTATCTGGCCATGTGCAGCAAGGACATGGGTGCGGACATCGTCTATGCTTGGCCCACGGCGGAAATTGCCGTCATGGGCGCGGACGGAGCCAGCAAGATCCTTTACAAAAAGGAAATTGAAAAGGCGGAGGATCCCAAAAAACGAGAGGCGGAGTTGGCGGCGGAATACCGCGAACGTTTCGCCTCACCCTACCAGGCGGCGGGTGCGGCCATGATTGATGACATCATCGAACCCGCGGAAACCCGGGCCGCTCTGGCCTTGGCTCTGCGAAACCTGCTCTCCAAGCGCGAAACCCGTCCGCCCAAGAAACACGGCAACATTCCTCTATGATGACCTTGCCTTCTCCCCCTCTCATCTTGGGATGGCTGAGCCGCGATGCTGGCATGGTGGATAACCTCCAATACCAAGTCGTGGGATTGCTCATCGTTTTCACGGCCTTGACCCTGATTTGGGTGGCGGTTTCCATCACGGGATTCTTCTTTCGAAAAATCCCGGTCGTCATCCGGGAGAAAGGCACGGAGGGCGAGGGCCGTTCCGTTCCCAAGACGGGACTCGAAGGGACTTTGGATCCGGCTCTGTTGGCCGTGATCAGTGCCGCCGTTCATGCGGCGGTGCCTCTGCCTCATCAGATCAAAAAAATTGCCTTTCAAGCCAAGGAAACCCCCATCCTGACCCTGCAACCCTGG
>JAAUTS010000035.1 GCA_012031345.1 Blastochloris sp.
CTTGCATGGGTTGGAGGGGGACCAGTTGACATGTCGCGGATCAAGCTGGGATTGCCGGGGCGTGATGAAGATTGCTGCGTATCAAAAATGTTGAGCAACATGGGGGAACTGGGGATTCCGTTGTTATGTTATAATTTCATGGCCCAGATCGGTTGGGCGCGCAGTGCGGGGGAGGAAAAAATCCGGGGAGGCGCGCGGGCCACGCGGTTTCGTTTGGCGGACATGCCGGAGAGGACCGAGGCCGGGGAGGTGGCGGCGGAGCGGATCCGGGAGAATTATGAATACTTCATCCGTGCCGTGATGCCAGAGGCGGAGAAGTGCGGGGTGAAGATGGGGTTGCACCCGGATGACCCGCCCTTGCCTTCACTCTGCGGGGTGGGAAGAATTTTCAACCGAGTGGAGGATTTTGATTGGGCACTGTCCCTGGTGGACAGTCCCTCGCACGGGATTACTTTTTGTCAGGCCAATTTTAAATTAATGGGGGCGGATCTGGAGCAGTGTATCCGGAGGTGGGGGCGGCGGAAAAAATCCATTTTGTGCATGTGCGGGATGTTCAGGGGGACGCCACGGATTTTGTGGAAACCTTCCATGATGAAGGGCCGACGTCGATGCCGGAGCTGTTTCGTATTTATGCGGGATCAGGATTTCGTGGGCCACTGCGTTGCGATCATGTTCCGAGCATGGAGGGGGAGAATCCCGAGGTGGCGGGTTACGGAATGTTGGGTCGGATTTTTGCCACGGGTTACTTCAAGGGAATTCTGCAAAGTTTAAAAATAAGTTATCAATAAAAATGATATGAACACCTTTCCGAATTTTTTTGATCTACGGGGTCGTCGTGCGCTGGTGACCGGGTCTTCACGTGGGATCGGAGCGGCCCTGGCCCAGGTTTTGGCCCAGGCGGGGGCGGATGTGATGGTTCATTACACGGGGCACCAGGAAGGGGCGGCGTCTGTGGTGGAGTCGATCCGTGCCCTGGGCCGGGTCAGTGGCATGGTGCAGGCGGATCTGGGGGAGGAGGACGCGGTGGGCCGGGTGATGCGGGAGACGCGGGCCTGTGTGGGCGACCCGGACATTGTGGTTTCCAATGTGGCGATACAAGTGCCTGAACCCTGGTTGGAAATTTCGATGGAGCATTTTGATCGTCAGGTAAGAACGAACTGGCGTTCGGCGTTACAGTTGGTGCAGGAGTCAACTCCGGCCATGATCAAGCGGAAGTGGGGAAGAATTTTGACCATAGGTTCCGTGCAGGAGGCGCAGCCGCACCCGCAGATGCTGGTCTATGCCTCACTCAAGGCGGCGCAGACATTGATGGTGAAAAACCTGGCCAAGCAACTGGCACCGGAGGGCATCACGGTCAACAATCTGGCGCCGGGAGTGATCAATACCGACCGCTCAAAGGCCCGCCTGACGGATGCGGCTTATCTGGAAAAAGTTCTTTCCTGGATACCTTCGGGACGTCTGGGGGAGGCGGTGGAATGTGCCGGAGCCGCCTTGTTGTTATGCTCGGATGCAGGGAGCTACATCACGGGGCAGAATCTTTATGTGGACGGGGGCATGTCGCTCTGAAAGGAAAAATCAATGATGAATGAAAAAAACCTGAATGCGGATATTGAGGCCTACAAGCGGGAAGTGGGCATGATGAAACTGGAAAAATTGATCGCCGAGCGTGAAAGCATATCGACCCGTGACTTTCCCGTTCCGGTGAAGGAATTGTTGTCGCGTTATGAGCAACTTTACACGGGGGCGGTTTCCGATGTGTTGCGGGAGTTTGCGCTTTTGGATCAGGCTTTGCCGGGTCATTTGAAGGCTTTGCGGCCCGAGCGGACGGTGGCGGGTCTGGCGTTCACGGTGAAGAGTGCGCCGAATGTCAAAATCACCGGGGAGATGACGTTCCGCACTCAGATGATTTCGGAGTTACCTGCGGACACCATGGTGGTTTGGGATGCGAGTCAGGATGAAAAGGCCACGATGTGGGGAGGGGTGATGACGGCCACGGCGGTGGGACTCGGAGTGAAGGGGGCTGTGATTGATGGCGGCATCCGAGACACGCACCAGATTTTGGAAAAGGATTTCCCGGTGTATTACAAACATCGGATTCCCAACGGAAGCCTGGGTCGCTGCCTGATCACCCATTACCAAATTCCGATCAAAATCGGGGATGTGGTGATCAAGCCGGGGGGATTTGGTCCTGGGTGACATTGACGGGGTGGTGGTGGTTCCGCGTGACATCGCCTTCGACGTGCTGGTGCGGGCGGAGGAGATCAAAGGCAACGAAAAGAAAATTTTCAGTTGGGTGGCGGAGGGCCAGAACGTGCATCAGATCACGGAAAAAGGAGGGTATTTTTAAAGAGTAGGGCAACAAGAATGCATCCAAACGATCCGGTGGGGCGTTTATTGGAGTGTGGCGCAGGGAGTAAGGAAAATTCTCCCGACAGTCACAAAACAACCCTTAACAGAAAGTTTGCTTATGATGCGTTATTTGAAGATGTTGGTTTTAGTGGCGGTGCTGTCCGGTTCCATGGAGCTTATGGCGGAAAATCCCATGGTGGGCGGGATGGAGATGTTTCCCAAGAAGGACATCATTGATAATGCGGTCAATTCGGCGGATCACACGACTTTGGTGGCTGCAGTCAAGGCGGCGGGTTTAGTGGAAACGCTGAAAGGGCCCGGTCCTTTCACGGTGCTGGCACCAACCAATGCGGCTTTTGGCAAATTGCCTGCAGGAACGGTCGAGGGCCTGCTCAAGCCGGAAAGCAAGGGTGCGTTGACCAACATCCTCACTTATCACGTGATCGCGGGTAAAGTGGACATGGAAGGTCTGGTGAAAATGATCAAGGCGGGAGCTGGGAAGGCCCTTATCAAGACGGTGTCGGGAGCAAACCTAAATGTCATGATGAACGGTCCGAAAAACATTGTGATTCAGGATGCCAAAGGCAACGTGGCTAACATCTCAACCTATGATGTGACTCAGTCCAACGGTGTGATTCATGTCATTGATTCTGTGCTGCTGCCCTGAGAAGCAGGTGGATTCTGAAAAGCCATCTCCCGCCAAGGTGGGGGATGGCTTTTTTTTGTTAGTAGATAAAGGAGGAAGTGCTGGATGGACTTGGAGGACTGTCATCAGGCATTGACACCGCTGTTCAGGGCTCCAGGCAGCAGGGTGGAGAGGAGCTCGAAATTGAAGGGTTTTTCCAGCAGCGGACAGCCGCTTTCGCGGACTTTGGTGATGAGATCGTTGGAGACCAGGTCTCCGGTGATGAAAACGAAGCGGTCACGGTAAATACGATCCACCTGCAACATGCCGCGATAAAATTCCAGCCCATTCATGCGGGGCATCCGAATGTCGGAGATGACGAGGTCGAAGGTGATGTCATGGGCGATGGCCAGGGCTTGGAGTCCATCGGGTGCGGTGGTTACTTGAAAGTTGCGGGATTGCAGAAAGCGGGCCAGGGCGCTGCGGATAAGTTCCTCGTCATCCACGACCAGAATGCGGGGAGCGGAGCTATGGGAGGGAGGGGGAGTGGAGGAAAAAGTGGAAGTGGATCGGGTGGGCTGAGGAGTGCGAGGGGAAGCCGTGATGGAGACAGGGGCCGGGTTGTCAGGGGTCG
The DNA here is from genome assembly GCA_012031345.1 of Blastochloris sp. Classification (GTDB taxonomy): domain Bacteria; phylum Verrucomicrobiota; class Verrucomicrobiia; order Methylacidiphilales; family JAAUTS01; genus JAAUTS01. The sequence goes on from JAAUTS010000035.1 coordinate 3,609, forward strand.
GGGTGCCCGTGTCAGGAGACTTGGGAATGGCGGGCAAAAGGACGGTGAAAACGGAGCCAGCATGGAGTCCGCTGCTACAGGTGATTTTACCGCCGTGATTGGAGACGATGGTTTGAGCGATGGAGAGTCCCAGGCCGGTGCCTTTTCCGACTTCTTTGGTGGTGAAGAAGGGATCGTAAATGGATTCGCGGACTTCCCGGACCATGCCGATGCCATTATCCACGATTTGGATTTGAACATGACCAGCGGACTCTTCCACTTCCACGGAGATGCTGCCATCACTACGTCCCTCAAGCGAGATGGCGTGTTCGGCGTTGTTGATGAGATTGATGAGCACTTGTTCGATTTGGATGGCGTTGACGCGGACGAGGGGGGAGAGATCGGGAATGCCGACGCTGAGGCGGATGTTTTTGAGTTTGAGCTGGTGACGGATGAGTGAGCAGGTGGAATGAATGATGTCATTGATGGGCGCACTTCCATGTCCCCGCCCTGACGTCGGGAGAAGGACAGAAGATTTTTTACCAAATCAGCGGCGCGTTGGGCTTCGTGGGCGATGGCTTCCAGGGTCTCACGGTGTTCGGGGTTCTCCATTTCATAGGATAGGACGGAGGCCCCACCGAGGATGGCGGTGAGGGGGGTTGTTGATTTCGTGGGCGATACCTGCGATGAGTTTGCCGAGGGTGGAGAGTTTTTCGGCTTGGAGGAGTTCGGCCTGGAGACGTTGTTCCAGGTCCCATTTCATCCGGAGATCGATGGCGGAGGAGGCGAGTTGGGCAAAGAGAACCATCTGACTGAGGCTGGCCTCGTTGTATTCATTAGGCTGGGTGCCATCGAGATTGATGATGCCCCAGATTTTATCCTGAAGAAAAATCGGAACAGTCATCTCGCTGCGCACGTAGTCGAACCAGGGGATGTAGTTGGGATCCTGGGTGGTATCATGGCAGAGGTAAGCCTGACCAGTGGCGGCCACACGACCTGTGATGCCCTGGCCGAGCTTCAGGCGGCGGGATCTGATTTCCGGGGTCCAGTCGGGTCCGTGAACGGAGGTGATTTGGAGGTGTTGGTCGTTGTGGTTGATGGTTACGAAGGAGCCATGCACGCTGCCTGTAAGATGGCAGGACCACTGGAGGATGAGTTGCAGGATGTTTTCGAGATCATGTTTTTTTGGATGGCCCCGAGAATCTCGTGGATGGCCTGGATCATCGGTTCCTGTTTCATGGACGTAAACTAGCAGCAAACGCTATGCCTTTGTTGCTTAAATGACAAGGTTCTGAGATATTCTGGAATAAACCTTAAAGTGAGGTGTCCCAACTGTGATGGATCAGACGTTTGAACAAATCGTGGAGAGCTACTATGAGCCGCTCTACCGTTTTGCCTATAGCCTGAGTCAGCGCGAGGCGGAGGCGGCGGATCTGACCCAGCAGACGTTTTATCGTTGGGCCACCAAGGGGCATCAACTTCTGGACCGCAGCAAGGTCAAAACCTGGCTGTTTACCACCCTGCACCGCGAGTTCCTGGGCACGCGCCGTCGGATTGTTAAATTTCCGCAGGTGGAGGTCAGTGAGGTGGAGCATGAGCTTCCCACAGTCAGCTCGGAGATCGTCAATCAAATGGATGCCGCCACCGTCATGCAATGTTTGCAGGAGGTGGATGATTTGTATCGTGCCCCGCTGACTCTTTTTTATTTGCAACAGCACTCGTATCAGGAAATCGCGCAGATTCTGGACATCCCTATCGGAACCGTGATGTCGCGTCTGTCGCGGGGCAAGCAGGAATTGAAGAAGCAGGTGATGTCCGGCTCTCGCAGACAGTCCGGCAAGGTGGTGCCGATGCGCGGGGACGAAGCAGTTATGAATGAAAAATCCAGTCAACGGGGGGCTCCCCATGGATAATACGGAAGCCAAACTCATCCTCAGCGCCTATCGTTCGCAAGGACAGGAGGCGCAGGACCCTCATTTTGCGGCGGCATTGGAACAAGCCCGACTGGATCCTGATCTGGGGGCGTGGTTTGCCGAGCAGCAGAAGTTTGATCGGGCGATCAGCGAGAAGTTAGGAGGGTGCCCGGTGCCGCAGAGTTTAAAGAGCACCATTTTGGCCGGGACCCAAACCCAAGTCAGCCCGCGCTCATGGAGGCAGGTGATGCCCTGGGCCCTGGCGGCCATGTTGATTTTGGGTCTGGGTTTGGGATTTTGGTTCCAACAGACTCCCCAGCAACCAAGCTGGGCGGATTACCGTGAAGAAGTCGGAGCCAAGGCGGTGGCTTTGATCGAGAACGGTTTTGAGCTGGAATATCAATCTTCCGACCGCACATCCGTCATGGACTGGATCCGTAAACGGCAATTGGTCGGCCATGTCAGTCTGACCCAGGGCATGACGGAGTCCCGTCCCCTAGGGTGCAAAGCTCTGGAATGGCGGGGACATCAACTGGCGTTGGTCTGTTTTAAAAGTGATCAGAACCAAGTGGCGCATCTTTCATTCTGAAACGTGACATGCTGCGTGATATGCCGGAGAAACCCGTGCAGGAAATCAGCCGCGTGGCGTCGCTGCCTGTGGTCACCTGGTTTGATGAGGTGAATGCCTATGTTTTGGTGGGCAACGATCCTTCGGTTCGTATTGCGGACTTCCTGTAATCATGCGTTAGGCCGTGGTGGAAAAATTTCCATGCCCGACCTGATTCAGATTGGCCTCCTCGGGAAAAACTCCATGCTGCGCCCATGGAAATCTTTTGGTTTATCGGACTGGGGGTTCTGATTTTCATAGGGGCAGCCATCCTCGGCGGCTACCTGAATGCGAAACGCAAAGCGGCGTTGCGGGAGAAGGCTGCGGAGTTGGGATTGACTTACGTGGACGGGAAACATCCGGAGCTGGCCCGGGAGTTTGACTGGGTGGAGGCACTGCGCAAGGGCAGTCGTCGTTACGGATTCGATCTGATGTTAGGGAAGCCTTCCGAGTGGGAGGTCAAAATCTTCAGTTACCACTATCAAGTTCAATCCAGCACAAGCGAGGGAGGGAGCACGGTAACCCACTATTACCTTAGTGTGTTCAGCATGGCTTTGCCAGTGGCAGTTCCTGAACTGCGTATTTTTCCGGAAGATGTTTTATCGAAGGTGGCGCAAGCTCTGGGTTATGAAGACATTGATTTCGAGTCCCATGAGTTCTCAAAAAAATTCTGCGTCCGATCCAAGGATAAAAAATTCGCCTACGCGGTGTGTCACCCGCAGATGATGGAATGGATGTTGGGCCGACCGGATTTGAATATGGAGATGGAGGGGGCGCATTTGGCGTTGATCTGTTCCGGGAAATTGACCGCGCAAAAAGTGGAGCCGAATTTGAGACGTTTGTTGGAGTTGCGGGAAAGGATGCCGGATTATTTATGGGAAATGTTGAAATAATGTTAGTGGCGGGCGGGCTGGGTCTGGGCTTGGTCATTCTTCCCCTGCTCTATGTCGTGGTGCAATACAATGGGCTCATCGCCCTGCGTAATCACATCCGGGAATCCTGGAGTGATGTGGATACGGAATTAAAACGTCGCCATGAGCTGATCCCGAATCTGGTGGCCATCGTGAAGGCCTATGCCGCCCATGAGCGCGAGGTGTTGGAAAATGTGGTGACCTTGCGTGGACGCTGTTTGGAAAACCAAGGCGGCGTGGCTTCACAGTCGGGGGTGGAGCAGCAGTTGGTGGAAGGGCTGCAACGCTTGATGGTTCTGGTGGAACACTATCCCCAGCTCAAGGCGGACCAACATTTCTTGGCACTGCAAAAGGAATGGATCCAGACGGAAAACCGCATTCAAGCCGCGCGACGATTTTACAACGGGAATGTGCGGGATTACCGCATCAAACGTGAGGCTTTTCCGAGCAGTCTGGTGGCCGCAGTTTTTCATTTCGGCCCGGAGGAATATTTCCAGGTCGAGCCCGGACTGCGTGAGCGTCCAGAGAGTGGATTTGATGGGAAGGCCTAACCAATGACCTGATTTTGGTCGTTGCAGAGAATGCGTTTGGATTCGAGCGGATGCTCGGTGGTGGCGAAGGCCATGATGCTGACCCGTTCCCCTTTTTTGATGCTATGGGCGGCTCCGCCATTGATAACGATCTGCCCTGAGCCGGCGGGCCCTTGTTGAACGTAAGTCTCCAGGCGCGCGCCAGTGGTGATGGAGGCCACCAACACTTTTTCCCCGGCCCAGAGATCGGTCAGGCGCATCAAGTCTTCAGGAATGGTGATGCTGCCCTCGTATTCCACGTTGGCATCCGTCACCATGGCGCGGTGGAGCTTGGATTTTAAAACTTCGCGTAACATGCGGTTATTAATGTAGCGGGAATGGGCTCTCTGCCTAGCCGGAATTCCGAGGCTGGAAATTCCGGAATTCTGGACTGAGGCTTATTTCTCCGCCTCGACCCGGATTTCGACCCGGCGATTGCGGGCTTGTTCCTCAATGGAGCCGGTGGGATTGACGATGGGGCGGCTGCGACCGAAGCCGCGGGAGTCGATGTTTCCGGGTTTGATTTGGGAGTGGGTTTTAAGCCAATCCGCCACGGCCTGGGCCCGTTGCTCGCTAAGTCTTTGGTTGTAGGCGTCCTGGCCTATGGTGTCGGTGTGGCCTTCCACCGTGATTTTCAAACGCTGGACGGAGCCGAGTGCGGCGGCCAACTGCGTGAGCGTGGCTTCCGCTTCGGGTTTGATGTTAGCCGAATCGAAGGCGAAGAGCACGTCACTGGAAAGCCGGATCAGGACGGGTTGGAAGGCGGGGCGTTCGAGGGCGTTGGGAGGGCGGAGATTGACCAAATCCGAGACTTCACTGAAGCCGGGCACACCGGAGATGGAGGTGCTGGAGTCCGGGCCACCTGCCAGGTTGCTTTGGAGAGCCTTGCTGGTTTCGGCCAGAGCGGCGGTGCTGGCGGCATCCACCAAGGCTTGGGAAATTTGTGGCATTTTGCCTTGCGGGGACAGGGGCAGGGCGGAGAAGGCGGCCGTGGGTCGATCGGTGATGCCGGCACTGAGAGGAGTCGGGGAGGGATCGCTCAGGCGCGGAGTGGGAATGGAGGGAGCCTTGAGCGGTCCACTGAAGGCGGAAATTTGTTCCGGCTTGAGTTCTATCGGGTCCTGACTGGGGCGAGGATTAAAGCCGGAATTTTGTCGTGTCTCCGGTTCCAAAAGTTTGGGGTCGAGCGTGCTCCGCTCGAGGTGAAAACGTTTGGGTTCCATCGGATCCACCACCGGAGGGCCGAAGTCCAGATAGACTCCGCGCAGCCAAAAAAGAGCAGAAGATGGAGCAGAATGGAGATGAGTAAGGCCAGTCCCAGCCAGGAAAACAAAGGCGGGCGGGGCTCCGGCTGTGTGAGTGTATAGGCCACAGGGACAGACTATCCCAGGATCAGACTTTGGGCAATGCTGAGTGTCGGCCAGAAAGCGTGGCGGACTCGAGGCAGGAAGTGAGGGGGAGTTTCATTTGGATCAGGCCATCCTGATTGGTTCCCTGGCTGATGAAGTGAAGAGAGCGCAGCAGGCTCAGCATGGGGAAGTTATCTGGCAACACGAGCCCCTGAAGTTCCTGTAAGTGATTCTCCTGGGCGAGATGGATCAGGTTGAGAAGCAGGAGGCGGGCAAAGCCTTGGCGACGCCACTGTTCCGAGACAACCACGGCCAGCTCCGCGGAACCACCCTCCGGTGCCTGGCAGGAGCGGGCCACGGCCAGGATCATGGCGGAAGCGGGATCAAAAATACCCAGGGCCGGGTCGCGTTGTTGATTGACGGAAACCAGTTGTCGCGCGCGCTCCACCTTCATTTCACCGATCATGTAGCCGTAGCGGAAGTGAATGGTTTCGCGGGTGTGGGAGTAAAAAAAATCCTGAAGAGCCGGGGCGTCTCTGAGTTGCAAAGGGCGCAGCGTGAGCATGTGGCCTGCCCGGGAGAAGCGTGCCTGTTGGGAGGGGGCAACCTGGGGGAGCTGCGTCACGGTTTCAGTATGGAACAGAAGCAGGCCCTGACAAAGCGAAAGATTGCAGCGGAGGACGGATATAAGGCAATCTATCAGGCATGTCCACGGATCTGTTGATCGCCAATTTACTCAGCCCGCCCATCCTGTTTTTTGCGCTCGGACTGCTGGCGGTTCTTTTCAAGTCGGACTTGGAAATTCCCTCGCCCATCCCCAAGTTTCTTTCCCTTTATCTTTTGTTCGCCATCGGCTTCCACGGCGGCGGGGAGTTGCGTCACAGTGAGTTAAGTTCGCAAGTCGTATGGACGCTACTGGCGGCGATGATGATGGCCGCGATGGTGCCGCTTTACACCTTCTACGTGGCCCGTTGGAAAATGGATGTTTATAATGCGGCGGCGGTGGCGGCGACCTACGGCTCCATCAGTGCGGTGACTTTCATCACGGCGGACTCCTACCTCCAGGCGCTGGCCATTCCCTACGGCGGTCACATGGTGGCGGCGATGGCGTTGATGGAATCTCCGGCCATTGTGATCGGCGTGGTTTTGGCGCGGATTTACGGGAAACGAGAAAACACGGTAGAATTCCACTGGAATGAGGTGTTCAAGGATGCGTTCCTGAACGGGTCGGTCTTTTTGCTTATGGGCAGTCTCTTGATTGGTTACATCACGACGGACACGGGACATGCGTCTCTGGATGTTTTTTCCAAGGATATCTTCAAGGGGGTTCTGAGTTTCTTCCTGCTCGACATGGGATTGGTGGCGGCGCGACGTATTGGGGACTTGAAAAAACTGGGCTGGACGCCACTGCTGCTGGGTCTGGGCATTCCCTTGTTCAGTGCTGTGCTGGCCCTGGGGCTCTGCCTGCTGCTGGGCTTGGATCGCGGCAATGCCCTGATGTTTACGGTATTGTGCGCCAGCGGTTCCTACATCGCCGTGCCTGCGGCCATGCGTCTGGCCGTGCCCGAGGCCAATCCCAGCCTCTATGTGCCCATGGCCTTGGCCATCACTTTCCCCTTCAACATTCTGATCGGCATCCCTCTCTATCTGAGGGCGATTGATTGGTTAAAAATCTAAATCCACACCCTCATGATCCCCTACAAACGCATCGAAGTCATCACCAACTCCGTCGAGCTGGCCACCATCGAAAGAAAACTAAGCAAGGCTGGAATCACCGGCTACACCGTGATCCGGGACGTCATCGGCCATGGTTCGCGGGGGCGGAACGCGGGGGACGAGCTGACGGGGGTGTTCACCAACATCTGTTTGGTGATCGCCTGTCCTGAGTCGGATTTGGAAAAATCATGAACGCCCTGCGTCCTCTGATCAAAGTCCACGGGGGCATCTGCCTGATTTCCGATGTTTTGATGATGAAACACTGAGCCCAAGTTTCTGTTCCGTGACGGGGATGACTCTGCCCCGCACTCGTCCCAATCTAGAACAAGAAAATAGGTTCTAAGAAATCGGGGGCGGTGACGTTAGTATCTGGCAGAAAGCATTTATGGGAACCTCTGAGCAAACGACGTCCGAATGGTTGCAGCAGCATATTCAGCAACATGAAGCGAGGTTGGTCCATTATGCGTGGAGCATCCTGGGGGATTTGGAAGCGGCGCGGGACGTGGCGCAGGACACGTTTTTAAGATTGTGTCGGCAGGACCCTGCGTCGGTGGGAGATCCGCCTTCCGCCTGGCTTTACCGGGTTTGCCGGAATCGGGCACTGGATCTTTACCGACAACGCAAGCACCGACCGCAGGAGCATGAATCGGTTTTGGATGAGCTGCCTGCGCTGGAGGCGGACCCGGCGGAGCAGAGTGGGATGAGGGAGCGGCATGAGGCGGTGTTGGGGGCTTTGCGGACCCTCAATGAAAAGGAGCAGGAGGTGGTCCGTTTGAAATTTCTTCATGACAAGAGCTATCAGGAAATAGCCGACATCACCGGGCTGAAGACCGGGAATGTCGGTTTTATTTTGCACAGCTCATTAAAAAAACTGCGCCGCAAACTGGCAGGCCAGGAAGTGGCGGCAAGCGAACAGAGGGCGGCTTGAATTTTATCAGCCAATTTAATTGAGAAAGAAATCCATGAAACCAACGATTATCCATGAAGAGGACAGCCGGATCAGTGCCGGACTTTTTGACCGGCTGGACCCGGCGGATCAGAGACTTTTTGAGCGGGCCCGCAGCGAACAGCCGGAGTTGCAGGCGGAATGTGTCGGCTTGGAAAAATTGGGCGAAGAGTTGCGGGGGGCCTTACGGGAGGAGGCGCGACGTGCGGCACTCACTCTAGAGCAGCGGGAAGCGGTTATGGCGGCGACGCAGGAGCTGGTGCCAGACGTGAAAGTCCGGGAACGGGGTGGCCTTTGGAGATTTCTGGGTCTGCTCCTGGAACGACCCACGGTTTCCTTTGCCTGCGCTGCGGCCTTGATGGCCATGTTGATTTTTGCCTTGAAGGATGAAGTCATCCAGCCAGCGGCACAGGAGGAGAATCAACCGGAGTGGAAAGTTACTGTGGAACAGGCAGCACCTATACTTGATGAAATGGTTGCCGCGCCGGGAGATCAGGAAAAGCTGGAGGGGAGAGAAATCTTTTCCGTGACGGAAGCACCGTTGGCAGAGCAATCAGCCGCCGATTCGATGGAGGTAATGAATAATGAATCGAGTGTCTTGTCCATGAATTCAGTGACAAGTGATTTCGCCGCCACGCCGCGCGTTGCGGAATTGAAGCCGAGTGGCAGCCGTGTCGGTGGTGCCGCGGGACTTGGCGCTACTGGTGCCATGAAAGCGGATGTTGCCCGGACTCAAGCAGCACAAAGTTCGAGTCCTCGCACAGTCGCTCCACCCGCTCCGATGAGCACTCCTGTTAATCCGTCGCAATCGGTTTCTGCCGGGAAGTCCAAACGAGAATTTTCAGACATGAATTTCCGTGGTGAGGTGACTTATGGTTCCAGCATCGCGCCGACCTCGTCCGGTAACGAAGATTATGTGGCACCTGCTGAAAATCCTTTTCGATCGGTAGCGGACGAGCCTCTCTCCACGTTCTCGATTGATGTGGACACGGCATCCTACACCAATCTGCGCCGGATCTTGAATCAGGGACAACGGCCGCCGCCCGAGGCGGTGCGGATTGAGGAGATGTTGAATTATTTCGACTACGCCTACCCTTCACCCCAAGGTTCCGAGCCTTTCGCCCTTCATCTGGAAGCGGCCCGTTGTCCCTGGAATGCGGAACATCAGTTGTTGAGGGTGGGAATCCAAGGACGGCGTGTTGGAACCGAACAGCGTCCACCGCTGAACCTTGTTTTTCTGATTGATGTGTCCGGGTCGATGTCGGACGACAACAAATTGCCTCTGGTGAAAAAATCCCTGGCTTTGCTGGTCAGGGAATTGAAGCCGACGGATCGGGTGGCGCTGGTCACTTACGCGGGACGTTCCCGTTTGGCTTTGCCTTCCACGTCAGCCCGTGAGCGGGAAGTGATCCTGGCGGCCTTGGAAAATCTGGAGTCCGGCGGTTCGACCAATGGGGAGGGGGGCATTCGACAGGCGTATGAAGTGGCCCGTGAACATTTGAACAAAAAAGGCATCAATCGTGTGATTCTGGCCACGGACGGCGATTTCAACGTGGGGGTCAGTGATCGTGAAGAACTGGTGCGCTTGATTCAAGACGAAGCCCGGAGCGGGGTTTTCCTGAACGTTTTTGGCTTTGGCATGGGCAACCTCAAGGATGCCACGCTGGAGCAACTGGCCAACAAGGGGAACGGAGTCTATGGCTACATCGACAGTTTTCAGGAGGCGCGCAAAGTCTTCGTCAACCAAATCAACAGCACACTGGTCACCATCGCTAAGGATGTAAAAATCCAAATTGAATTCAACCCGGCTCTGGTGGGGGCGTATCGACTGATAGGTTATGAAAACCGGATGTTGAACAAGGAAGATTTTAATGATGACAGGAAGGATGCGGGTGAAGTGGGGGCGGGTCACAGTGTGACGGCCTTGTATGAACTGGTGCCGGCGGGACGGGAGCATGGCAGCGGGGTGGACCCGTTGAAATATCAGCGTTCGCTCAGAACCCCTCCGACCCGCTTGAGCGAAGCCGCAGGTTCGGGGGAATGGTTGACCTTGAAGTTGCGTTACAAAGAGCCGAACGGAAGCCGCAGTCAGTTGATTCAGACCGCTCTGCGCCAGGGACAACGGGAGTGGAGACAAAGCTCGGACTCCTTCCGCTTTGCCGCAGCGGTGGCCGGGTTCGGGCTGTTGTTGAAGGAGTCGCCATATCGCGGTTCCAGCAGTCCTGAGCTGGTCCGGCAACTGGCGGGCTCGGCGCTGGAGCATGACCCAGAGGGGTATCGTCGTGAGTTCCTGCGTCTGGTGGAGACGGCGCAAAATCTGCGTTGAGCAGGAAAAACCTAACAAACAAGAATGCGTTGATAAATTTCCTCGGTGCGTTGGCACATGACATCGAGGGTGTTTTCACGCAGTGCCCGTTGGTGGGCCTGTTCCACCATGGCCTGGGTTTGTTCGGGCAGCTTGAGGGTGTTGAAGATGGCGCGGGCCAGGGCCTCGCCGTTGGAAGGGGGGACGAGGCGTCCGGTGATGCCGTCTTCCACCACTTCCGGGATGCCGCCGACGCTGGTGGCCACAACGGGGCAGCGGGCGAGCTGGGCCTGGAGAATGATTTGGGGCACACCTTCATGGGCGGTGGAGGGAAGGACGAGGACATTGAGAGCTTTGAGAATTTTCGGCACGTCGTGGCGATGCCCCAGGCAATGGATACGATGGCGCAGGCCGAGCGAGAGCACGGTTTCCACGAGGGAGGCGTGGCCGGGGCCGTCTCCCACGATGACGAAGTGGCTCTGGGGTAATTTGGCGGCCAGTTCCAGAGCGGCTTCCAGAAAGAAGCGGTGTCCCTTCCAGCTTCGGATGACGGAGATCATGCCGATGAGGGGTGTCTCCGGGGTGACTTTAAGTTCCAGCCGCAGGGTGGGGGGGATTTCATCCAGGTAGGGAGCGGGATCAATTCCGGTGGGGAGGTTGCTGACCCGTGCGGTGGAGATGGAGAGTTCCTGACAAATTTTTTGACGAATTTTTTCACTGGTGGTCAAGGTGTGGTGGGGCAGCAGCCCGTAAGCGATGCGGCTGGAGAATTTGCGGGGGTAATCCACGTCGATATGTTTGGAGCGGATGAGGCAGGGAACTCCGGCGAGACGGGCAGCGAGTCCGGCCAGCCAGCCGTCCTTGGAGCTGTGGGTGTTGACCACGTCGGGTCGGACGCGGCGCAAGCAGAGGAGCAGGCGCAGGAGCTGCCAGGGGAAGAGGAGGCGTTTTTCGGAAAAGGGAAAGACTTCAAAACCTGCCTCGGTGGCTTTGGCTGCGAGTTGGGATTCCGGTTGGGCGGCGAGCAGGAGGCGGTGTCCGCGTTGGCGCATGGCCTGCATTTCGGTGAAGATGCGGATTTCCTGTCCACCCCAGCCGAGGGAGGCTTCCGTGTGGAGGATGGTCAGGGCTTGCATGGAGAGGGAAAGGGAGAAAAGACGTTGTTATTTTTGATAATAACCTTGATACCAGGTGCAGAAGGATTTCATGCCCTCTTCGATGCTGGTTTTCGGTTGGAAACCGACCGCGGCACTCAGGCCGGAGACGTCAGCGGCGGTGGCCAGAACATCGCCGGGTTGCATGGGAAGAAATTCGCAAAGAGCTTTCTTACCCAGGGCGGATTCGATGGCGGCGATGAAGCGCATGAGTTCCACGGGGGTTGTTGTTGCCGATGTTGTAGAGGCGGTGGGGTGCGGAGCTGCCGGAGGGATCCTGCTGGACGCTGGCCAGGCGAGGTTGGGCGTGGGGATTTGCTCGGCCACGCGGACGACGCCTTCCACAATGTCATCCACGTAGGTGAAGTCGCGCTGCATTTTGCCCTGGTTGAAGACTTTGATGGGTTGACCCTTGCTGATGGCGTCGGTGAAGAGGAAGGGGGCCATGTCGGGTCGGCCCCAGGGTCCGTAAACGGTGAAGAAGCGGAGGCCGGTGGCGGGGATTTGGTAGAGATGGCTGTAGGTGTGGGCGAAGAGTTCGTTGGATTTTTTGGTGGCGGCGTAAAGACTGATGGGATGATCGGTGCGGTCCTCAACCCGGAAGGGCATGCGGGTGTTGAGTCCATAGACGGAGCTGGAGCTGGCGTAAACCAGGTGAGGGACCTGGTGATGTCGGCAACCTTCGAGGATGTTGAGGAAGGCGACGACGTTGCTTTGGACGTAAGCATGGGGGTGTTCGATGCTGTAGCGAACTCCGGCCTGGGCGGCGAGGTGGATGACGCGGTCCAGAGCATGGGTTTGGAAAACGCCTTCCACGGCTTGGGTGTCGGAGAGTTCCAGGTTGAGAAAATGGAAGTTGGGATGTTGGAGCAGCAGGTCGAGCCTGGACTGTTTCAGCGTGACATCGTAGTAGGGGTTGAGGTTGTCGAGTCCGACCACGACATGGCCGGACTGGAGGTAGCGTTGGGCGCAGTGATAGCCGACAAAGCCAGCGGCGCCTGTGATGAGGATCTTCATGTGTTTTGCGTGAAAGTTGTCAGTCTAGGGTGCGGGCGGAGAGGGAAAAGCTTTTTGCTGGGGTGGGGGAGAAGAAAATTCAGGGAGAGGGAAGACCTTGGGCGGGCTGGAATTTTCCATGGTGCTTCCAAAAAATTTTGGCAAAATGTCGGGTCAATGTTTAAAGGGTTTCGTTATCTCGCCAGTATGGTGGCCTTTGGGTGGCCATTTCTGCGGACTTACTGGTTTCGGTTTTCGCTGGGGCTGGCTCTGGGGATTTTATACGCGGCGATCAATGGGTTGAGCGTGGGGGTAACGCCTTTGATTGTGCAGCGTCTGGAGGGCGGGGTGGCGCAAGAGGTGGTGAGTGAGCAGCGGGCGGAATTTGTGACCAGCTCGGCGGCGGAGGGAAGCTTTCGTCGTGGAGTGGATGAGTGGACCGCGCCGGTGCGGGAGTTGGCCTTCCGGGTGGGAGGCAGGTTGGAGGAGGGGGGACGTGCGGCCAAGGAGTGGCTGGATCCCTGGCTACCGCTGCGAGGGCGGCCTATCGAATCGCAACAGATTTTTGGTGCGATATTTTTGATTACTTTTTTTGACCACCATGCGCGGGGTCTTGGGTTATCTGAGCACCTATTTCATGAATTGGGCCAATGAACGTATGATCCAGGATTTGCGTTGTGCCGTGGTGACCAAGCTCAATTCCCTTTCGCTCTCCTTCTTTAATCGCAGCTCCACCGGGGATTTGATCACCCGCATTGATCAGGACACGGGGAATCTACAGCGGGCCTTTGTTTTAGGGATGCCGGATTTGGTGAAGGAACCCTTCACCCTGCTTTTTGTTTGTGCTTGGTTGGTTTACATTGACTGGAAGTTGGCGCTTTTTGCCTTTCTCTTTTTGCCGGCCTGCATCGCCCCGATTCTGATCCTGGGTCGGAAGCTGAAAAAAGTAAGCGTCAAGCAGCGGGCCACGGGGGTGACCCAGGCCAGCTTGATTCTCCAGGTTTTGGCCAACATCCGGGTGGTCAAGGCCTTCGGTCTGGAAAAGGTGCAGGGCGATAATTATCGAAATCTTTCCAATCAATTGGTCGGTCACAACATCCGGGCCAACAAGACCAAGACCCTGGTCAATCCGATCATTGAAAGCATCAGCGGGGTGGCCATGGGCGGCTTGCTGGCTTACATTTTTTATGCGGGTTATGAATTGAGCACTATTGCGGGGTTCATGCTGGCGTTGGGAATCAGTTTCGCGCCGATCAAGAAGCTGGCCAACCTGAACATGCTTTTACAACAAACTTCCGTGGGGGTGAACCGGCTCCTGGAACTCTTTGCAGAAAAGCCCGCCGTGGCCGAGCGGGTGGATGGCACCATGCTGGCCAGGTTTCAGCATAAGATCGAGTTTCAGGACGTTTCCTTTGCCTATGGAGAAACGCCCGTCCTGCAGAATTTAAATCTCAGCATCCCTTTCGGGAGCAAGATTGGCATCGTGGGGGAAAGTGGCTCGGGCAAAAGCACGCTGGTGAATTTGTTGTTCCGATTTTATGACGCTGGTAGCGGACGGATTTGTATGGACGGCCATAATCTGCGCGACTTGAAGCTGGCCAGTCTGCGTCAGCAAATGGCGTTGGTGAGTCAGGAGGTGTTGTTGTTCAACCGCAGCGTGGCGGAGAACATCGCTTACGGGAAGACGGGGGCGACGCGGGAGGAAATCGAGGCGGCGGCCAAGGCGGCTTATGCGGATCATTTCATCCGTGAGATGCCGGAAGGTTATGACACTTTGGTGGGGGAATGGGGCAGTCGTCTTTCGGGTGGGCAACGTCAACGGGTGGCTTTGGCGCGGGCCTTTGTCCGACGGGCACCCATTTTGGTTCTGGACGAAGCCACGGCGGCCTTGGACTCGGATTCGGAGAAGGAAATTCAAGAAGCCATCGATGCCTTGAGTCGGGATCAGACCGTGATCAGTGTGGCGCATCGGCTGGCCACCTTGCGATCCATGGATCGGATCATTGTGTTGGAAAAAGGGCGGCTGGTGGAGGAGGGAAGTTTTGAGGAACTGCTCTCCCGCAAGGAAGGCATTTTCCGTCGTCTGGCCGCGCATCAGGGAATCACAGGATAGGCAGGGAGGCCGGAAGGAAGGTAATGTTAGGTAGGATCAGGGTTTTTCCTTGTGGGCAGTGACGATGACAGTGCGGCCCAGGAGGAGGTCGAGGGAGTTGATGCGGTGGAGGATGGGTTGATTTTCCGGCGTGATGGTGTGATAGCGTCGGCGTTCCTTGGACCAAGCCAGGGCGGCACCGGCCCAGATCAGAGGGCCGAGCAGCAGGAGTTTCCAGAGGCCGGAACGCTGGGGCTTGTCCATGGTGCCTTGAACCTGGTGGAAGCCCGCGTCGTAGAGGGAGTGGGCGATGTAGAAGTAGCCCACGGGATTGATGTGGCCTCCGGTGGAATAGAGCGCGGAATTTTTGATGGGGAGAGGGCCGAAGAGGTTGGCGAAGCCGGTGAAAAAATAGCGCAGACGGGAGTTGATGTTGAGCACATTGGGGGTGCTGAGGATGCAGACGCCACCGGGCCGCAGGACGCGGTGAATTTCGCGCAGGGTTTCCCGATAGTGCTCGAGGTGTTCGATGACTTCGGTGGCGGTGACCAGATCAAAGGAAGCGTCCGGGTAGGGGAGTTTTTCCTCGTTAAGATTGGCCACGTCCACGGATTGGCCTTCCAGGCGCATGAGGCTGTCGGTGTAATCACAGGCGCGTGAACACACGCCCATCTCGGCGCGCAGGATGCGGATCAATTCCCCCTGGCCGGAGCCGATATCGAGATGATCCTGAAAGGGTTGCGTGGTCTGTGCGGTGCGGGCCAAACGCAAAACCTTATCATAAATAACCGGGGTGCTCATGTGGTGAATCTGTTGCTGTCTGACAAGAAAAGAGCTTTACTGCCGGGATGTCAGTTAAAAAACTTTATATCGCGGGGCACCGGGGTTGGTGGGGCAGGCGTTGATGCGTCATTACGAGGGTCGGGCGGGTTGGGAGTTGTTGACGCGAACGCGGCAGGAGCTGGATTTGTTGGAGGAGGAGAAGGTGACGGCTTTTTTTGAGAAGGAAAAGCCGGATGTGGTGATTCTTTCTGCGGCCAAGGTGGGGGGAATTCGGGCGGCTTACACCCAGGCGGTGGAGTTTTTGTTGGAGAACATGCAGATTCAAAACAATGTGCTGCGAGCGGCGGCCCGGGTGGGGGTGGAGAAGCTGCTGTTTTTAGGCAGCACCTGTGTTTATCCGAAAAATGCGGAAATCCCGATCAAGGAATCCTCCCTGCTGGCCGGGCCGATGGAAACCACCAACGAGGCGTATTCGATTGGCAAGATTGCGGGCATTCGTTTGTGTCAGGCCTATCGGCAACAGTTCGGGCATGACTTTATTGTGGCCATGCCGGCCAATCTTTACGGGCCGCACGACAATTTTGATCCGGAACATTCCCATGCCCTGCCTTCCATGATGCGGAAATTTCACGAGGCCGGGAAGGCGGGCCGCGCCGGGGTGACGCTCTGGGGCACGGGCACGCCGCGCCGGGAATTTTTATATGTGGATGATCTGGCTTCCGCCTGCGCCTTTTTGTTGGAGAATTACAGTTCGGGAGAGATCATCAATGTCGGCGTGGGCCAGGACATCAGCATCCGAGAAGCGGCGGAGCAGCTCCGTGAGGTGGTGAAGTATGCGGGTGAGATCGAGTGGGACACAACACAGCCGGATGGCAATCCCCGGCGCATTCTGGATCTGAGCAGGATCCATGGGCTGGGTTGGAAGGCGCAGATGCCTTTCCGTCAGGGGCTGGAGATGACGTATCGTTGGTTTTTGGAAAATCGGGCGTAGTCAGGAGAATTTTTTACCACAGAGAATACAGAGGGCGCAGAGGGGGGAAGTTTTTTGTGAAGAAAAATAAAAAACGCCGGACGATTTAGGTCCGGCGTTTTTTGGGGAGAGCAGGGAAACTTATTTTCCGTAGTTTTTGGCTACGACGTCCCAGTTGATCACATTCCAAATGGCTTTGAGGTAATCGAGGCGACGATTTTGGTAGTGGAGGTAGTAGGCGTGTTCCCAGACATCGATGCCGAGAATGGGTTTGTGTCCGTCAGTCAGGGGGCTGTCCTGATTGGGGGTGGAAGTGACAGAGAGTTTTCCTCCGCCATCAACGATGAGCCAGGCCCATCCGGAGCCGAAGCGGGTGGCGCCGGCTTTTTCCATGGCTTCTTTGAGGGCGTCGAAGCTGCCAAAGCTGGCGTTGATGTCATCGGCCAGCTTGCCACTGGGGCTGGAGGAGCCGCCCGGAGTCAGGGTTTGCCAGAACAGGCTGTGGTTGGCGTGACCGCCGCCGTTGTTGCGCACAGCCGCACGGATGGCTTCCGGCACGGCGTTGAGATCGGAGATGAGGGCTTCGATGGACTTGGAGGCCAGCTCGGGAGCGGATTCGAGGGCTTTGTTCAGGTTGGTCACATACGCGGCGTGATGTTTGCCGTGATGGATTTCCATCGTCTTGGCGTCGATGTGAGGTTCGAGGGCGTTGAGGGCGAAGGGGAGTTCAGGTAGGCTGAAGGGCATGACATTTCCTTTGGTTGAGTTGTCCTTGTGAAAGGGTTGTGGTCTTATGTTAAATCACCGGGAGGAGAGCGCAAGGGAAAGTCTGGAGGCTTGGTTATGAGGATTTTGTTTTTTTTGGATTCCTGGAGCCAGAGGATGGCGGTGACGCCGCGGGGGTAGTATTTACTGCCGCTGGCGACGCCGGAGATCATCTGGTCGCTCCAGGCCCAGTAGCTTTCCTGGGGGTGGAGAAGCCAGGCGACATGGGCGCGGTCGGCCTGAGTCATGAGGGAAGCGCAGGGCAGGCGGAGGACTTCGCGGATGACGAACTGGCAGAGATAAATTTTGCTGAGCCAGGAGTTGTTGCTGCTGGAGCTTAACTTCAACCCTCCGTCCGGGAAAAGGCAGGCACCGGGCTGGAGCACGGTCCGGGTATGGGTTTTCAAGGCGCGGATGAGCGGGGTGTAGGGGCCATCTTCGCTTAGAGCTTGGGGAAGACCCAGCAAATGGGGAAAGACAAGGCCTTCCACCGCGGGAATGATTTGGCTGTCCACGCCCTCCCCGATCACCGCGGGGATGTAGCCCTGCGGGTTCAAGGCGGCGCTGAGTGTGGTGCAGGCGCGGGCGGCCTGTTGGTGGCAATCGCGGGCGGCTTTGCTGCGACCGACCTTTTGGAAAAGTGCTTCCAGGCCCACGTAGCAGGCCCAGGATTTCACGGCCAGATAGAGATTGTTCCGGGCCTGACCCAGGGAGGTGTCGAGGCTGTCGTAGGTGGTGATCTCGCTGCCGCCGGCGCAGCGGGAACTGTCCAGGCCCATGATGCCGTTGCGTAGGGCGGGTTCGGGGTGGTCGCGGTTCATCATGCTGCTCAGGCAACGCTGGAAGATGGAAAGATTTTTTTTCAACCAGAGTTTGTCTCCGCTGCGGTGGACGTAGAGCAGGGCGCAGAGGATCCAGTTGACCAGTTCCTCATGAGTCATGTGGGAGAAG
>JAAUTS010000190.1 GCA_012031345.1 Blastochloris sp.
TGGAGTTGGAGCGGTCGTTGGGTTGGGAGGGAAGACATGGTGCAGGGCTCTTTTCCACCATGGGTCGGGGGCTTGGCTGATGTGGAGTTGTTTCAGGTCGGAGGCATCAAGGCGGGCCAGAGCGTTGCTGCGTTGGTCATCGCGGATGTATTCCGCCGGGCCATCCACGACGGTTTTTTTGAAAAAGAAAAAAACTTTTTCTTCACGTTTGTTTTGGGCCAGGGCGAGCCCCGGAGGGGGGAGGAAGGGCCCGGAGCGGTAGTGTTGTTCGGCCAGTTGCATGATGCGGCCCCAAATGGGCACGGCCACGCGGGAGGAGTAGCCAGCGGGGAGGATGGTGGCGGGCCGGTCCAGACCGACCCAGAGTCCGGCGGTGACTTCCTTGTTGAAGCCGACAAACCAACTGTCCTTGTAATCGTTGGTGGTGCCGGTTTTGCCGCCCCAATCTCCCTTGAGTTTGAATTGGGTGCGGAGAATTTTGGCCGTGCCCTGATCGACCACGCCTTGGAGGAGGTGACAGAGTTGGAAACCGATCTGGGGGGAGAGGATGCGGGAGCGGGAGTCGATGTGTTGATAGAGCTCCCGTCCGTCCTGGGTGAGGATGCTGTTGATGATGCGGGGGCGGATCGCGACGCCGTAGTTGGGGAAAATGCTGAAGGCACTGGTGAGTTGATAGGGAGTGAGTTCGCAGGAGCCGAGCAGGCTGGAAGGAAGAGGTTCGATGGGAACCCCGGAGGCGGTCTCAAGGAGATGGGCAAAGCCTTCGACCCCGGCGACCATGCCTGTGCGGACAGCGGCGTGGTTGTCGCTTTCGGCCAGGGCCTGGCGCAGGGAGATGAATTCGGGTTTGGGTCCGGTGGGAAATTGGGCGGGGTCGATGCGGCGTAGGTCGAAGGGGCTGTGGTCGAGTTCGGTGAAGGCGCTGCAATTGAGGACATTGAAGGCGTGGGCATAGACGAAGGGTTTGACGGTGGAACCGATTTGACGGGGGGAGAGCATGGCGCGGTTGAAGGGGCTTTCCTCAAAGTTGCGCCCACCGACGAGGGCGAGCACGCCGCCGTCGGCATTGGAGATGGCGACAAGGCACCCTGAAGATAATTGACGGGGGCGTCTTCTCCTTTTTTCAGGTAAGCGGTCCGGGTGGGGTTGCGATAGCCGGGGTTACGTTCGAGGGTGTCGAGCCCGGAAGCCAAGGCGTTTTCCGCCGCGCGTTGGAAGGCGAGGTCGATGGTTGTGTGGGATGCGGAGACCTCCGCGGTAGATGTGAATCTGGGTGAGGTAATTCGGGAGTTCGTCCTGGATGGCGGCGATGGCGTAGGATCCGGGTTTATCCATCAAGGGGCGCAGGACCAGATCTTCTTTGTTGCAGGCGGCGGCTTGTTCCCGGGTGATAAAGCCGGAGATGACCATGCGTTCGAGGGTTTTGGCCCGGACTTTTTTGGCATTCTCAACATTGCGCCAGGGGGAGTAGATGTTAGGTCCGGCAATGATGCCGACGAGCATGGCACTTTCGGAGAGGTTGAGTTGGGAGGGTTGTTTGCCGAAGTAGGCTTCGGCGGCGGTGCCGATCCCGTAAACATTTCCGCCGAAGTAGATGCGGTTGAAATAAAAGGTGAGAATTTCCTCTTTGCTGAAGGCGAGTTCGATGCGCAGGGCGAGGAAGATTTCCTTGAGTTTGCGGTCGAGGCTGCGTTCGAAGATGCCGGCGGAGTTGCGGGCCAGTTGTTGCGTGATGGTGCTGGCACCGGAGGCGACACGACCGGAGAAGAGGTTGAGAAATAGCGCGCGGGTGATGGAGATGGGATCGACGCCGGGATGCCAATAGAAGCGTTCATCTTCCTTGGCCAGGAGGGCATCTTTGAGAACTTGGGGGATTTGTTTGCCATCGACCAACTGGCGGTTTTCGTCAAACAAACGTTGGATAACGTAACCATGACGGTCATAGACGATGCTGGTGGCGGGCATCCGGGAGACCTTGTCCATATCGAAGTTCAGAGCCCAGATCCCATAGTAGAGACAGAGCGCGAGGATCAAAAACAGAGGGCTGAGCAGGAGGGCGCTGAGGATGGGGTGACGACGCGACCAAGGAATGAGAGCGGAGGGACGGACACGCTGGCGCAGCGTGGTCCAGAGGGCGTGAAGTCGGGACCGGCGGGAGGCGGACATGGGGGATCAGCTCCGGGAGAGCTTGAGGAGATCGAGACGGAATTGTTTAAGGCAGTCCAGCCAGATGGCGGGTGAGAGAGGGGCGTAAACGGTTTCTCCCTCAGGAGTGGTGACTTGTTCGTAGATGCTTTCGGGCTGGGTCAGGAGATCTTCCAACATGCCGTCGAGGAAGTAGCCCTGGACGGTTTGTTCGTAGGGCATGGCTTGTTCGACTCCTTGGACGGTGAGGATGGCACGATCCACCAAGTCAAGGATTTGCGGGGTGTCCAAGGGGATGTTCATTTTTTCCGCCTGTTCGAGATAACCGCTGGTGAAGACTTCCAGTCGTTCCACCAAGACGCGCAGAGAGTCGTTGGAGCTGGATTTGGGATTGTCCTGGGGTGACAAATTCATGGTTGAGCCTAAGGCTAAAACGAGCTAGAGACAAGGATCAGATGTGGCGACATCCAATTCATGAGACCGGGCCTGGCGGGGCCGCCCGATGAGTTCCCCCAAACTACAATCGACAGCGGTGCTCGCACTGCTGGCATTGGGGGTGGTCTATGGAGACATCGGCACCAGCCCGCTTTACACCCTGCGGGAATGTTTTTCCAAGCACACGGGTCTGGAGCTGACGCAGGGGAATATTTATGGAGTGGTCTCCCTGATTTTTTGGTCGCTCACGGTCATCGTGGGATTGAAATATCTGGTCTTGCTGGTGCGGGCGGACAACCAGGGTGAGGGTGGAATCTTTGCTTTGTTAGGATTGATCCGCGCCCAGGCCGGACGCTTTTCCAAGGGGCAGTTGGGGTTGTTGTCGCTGCTGGCCATGGTGGGAGCGGCGTTGTTGTATGGGGATGGGATGATCACTCCGGCCATATCCGTGCTGGCGGCGGTGGAGGGTCTGGAAGTGATGAATCCCGATCTGGAGGAGTTTGTGGTGCCGATTGCAGCGGGCATTCTGTTGGTTCTTTTTTTGGTGCAACGGCATGGGACGGCGCGGATTGGGCAGATTTTTGGACCCGTGATGGTGCTGTGGTTCGCGGTGTTAGGAGTGGCGGGTTTTTCCAAGTGTTGAAGCAGCCGGAAATTTTACAGGCACTTTCCCCCCATCACGGAATCCATCTTCTGCTCAATCACAGTTATCACGGCATCTTTTTGATGGGCGCAGTGCTGCTCTGTGTGACGGGCTGTGAAGCTTTGTATGCGGACATCAGCCATTTCGGACGCAAAGCCATGCAGGTTTCCTGGGTTTCCATCGCTTATCCCGGCTTGGTTTTGAATTATCTGGGACAAGGAGCTCTGCTGTTGGAACGACCCCAGGCTTTGGAAAATCCCTTCTATCGTCTCTTCCCGGAGTGGGCACTGATTCCGATGATTCTTTTGGCGACGGCGGCCACGATCATCGCCTCCCAGGCCATGATCACGGCCGTCTTCACCCTGACGCAGCAGGCCATCCAGCTTGGATTTTTGCCGCGCTTAAAAATTCTGCACACCTCGGAGGTGATCAAGGGCCAAATTTATATGCCGCAGGTCAACATCATCCTGATGCTGGCCTGTTTGAGTTTGGTGATATTTTTTAAAAGCTCCAGTGCGCTGGCTTCGGCCTACGGGCTTTCGGTGGCTTCGAACATGATTTTGACCACCTTGATATTCTACTATGTCATGACGCAGATTTGGGGGTGGAAACGTTGGCAGGCCTTGATGCCGCTGGGATTGTTTCTGTTGTATGAACTGGGTTACTTCACGGGCAGTCTGGTCAAGGTGCTGGATGGAGCCTGGATTTCCGTGCTTTCCACGCTGGTTCTGACCCTGGCCATGGTGACCTGGCGGGATGGGCGGCGCATTTTGGCGGATCGCATCAGCAGTGGGATGTTGCCGCTGGATCTGATGATTACGGAGTTACAACGAGGAAAAATCCCCCGTGTGCCGGGCACGGCGGTCTTTATGTCCTCGCTCTCGGACGGAGTGCCGTTGTCCCTCATGCACCACTTGAAACATAACAAAGCGCTGCACGAAAGGGTGGTGCTGTTGACCATCCAATTCACGGACCAAGCCAGGGTGCGGGGATCGGAAAGGATCGTGTCGGAGTGCCTGGAGCAGGGCATGCACCGCGTGATTTTGCGTTATGGATTTTCTGAAGCGCCGAAGGTCATGCACCATCTTTGTCAGGCTTTGGGAATCACCAAAAAGGATGAGCAGGGGGCGATCAGCTTTTATCAAAGTCGTGAGCTGTTGTTGACCCAGGGGCCGGGCAAGATGGCGTTGTGGCGTAAAGAGTGTTCGCGTTCCTCTCCCGGATTTCGCGCCCGGCCACGGGCTTCTTCGATCTGCCACCCCGACAAGTGGTGGAGTTGGGCATCCAGATTGATTTATAGAGGGTTCACTGCGACGACGCAAAGGACGCTAAGATTTTAACCCCGAGGACACTGGGGCCGCAGAGGAGTGTGGGATAGGTGGCCGGGTTTTGTGGTTTTGTTGTGGCTTATTTGGGAAGAGGTTCGAGCGTGTAAGCCTCTTTCCCGTCCTGCATGGACCACCCGGCTGCACTGAGTTGGGATCGCAATTCATCCGCCTTTTCCCAATCCTTGGACTGTTTGGCGTCCCAACGGGCGTTCGCCAGTGCTTGAATTTCGGCGGGGACAGAATTTTTTGCCGGAGCAGGCAGTAGCAGACCCAGACCATGCAACAAGCGATGAAAACTTTGGTGGATGGAGAGAGCTTCCTGGGGTTGGAGTTGGGCTTCCCGAAGACGGGTGGCCACGGCCGCCATGCTGAGATGGAGTTGACCCAAAGCTTCGGGAGTATTCAAGTTATCGCGCAGTGCGTTCCAGGATTTTTCAAACACGCCGTCCGTCACAACTTGGGCGGCTTCATAATTAAGAGGGCTGGTCGAGCCTGCGTGTGCGGTCAGTTGTTCCTCGAAACGGCGCAGATCGAGCAAGGCTTGACGGGCGACGCACAGGGAGTCGAGGGTGAAGTTCAGCGGTTTGGAGTAACGTGCGGCGATCAATACATAACGAAGCTCCATGGCCGTGTGTCCGCGCTGCTCCAGATCGGCCAGCGTGTAAAGGTTGCCATCACTTTTGCTCATTTTTTTGTCCA
>JAAUTS010000191.1 GCA_012031345.1 Blastochloris sp.
GGCCGGCGTCATCGCCAGGTTCTCAGCTCCATCCTGCCGCCGGACGAAAATGAGGAGCGCAATGTTATTGTGGAAATAAGGGCGGGGACAGGTGGAGACGAGGCCGGGATTTTTGCGGCGGATTTGTTCCGCATGTATAGCCGCTACTCGGAACGCAATGGGCTCAAAATCGATGTCATGGACTCGAACCCTTCCACCATGGGAGGCTACAAGGAAATCATCTTCAGTGCCACCGGGCAGGACGTCTATAAAAAGCTTCAGTTTGAAAGCGGTGTGCACCGGGTGCAGCGCGTCCCGGCCACGGAAAGTCAGGGACGCATTCACACCTCCACTGCCACCGTGGCGGTCTTGCCGGAAGCCAAGGAAGTGGACATTCAGATCAAGGCAGAGGAACTCCGCATCGAAGTGTGCCGGGCGGGAGGTCCCGGTGGTCAGGGCGTCAATACCACGGATTCCGCCGTGCAAATCCTGCACATCCCCAGTGGACTGATTGTTCGTTGTCAGGACGGGCGTTCCCAGATCAAGAACCGGGAAAAAGCCATGAATATTCTCCGCACCCGTTTGCTGGAAAAAAAACAGCAGGAGGAAGAGGCCCAATACGCCGCCCACCGAAAAAGACAGGTCGGCAGCGGCGACCGTAATGAGAAGATCCGCACCTACAATTATCCTCAAAATCGCATCACCGATCACCGGATCAATGTCACCCTTTACAACCTCAGCGTTTTCATGGACGGCGACATCCAGGATTTGATTGATGAGTTGGAGCTGGCCCAAGTCACCCTGCGCCTTCAGGAAATGGAATCCTGAAGCTCCCCAAAGAAAATTGCTTAAATCACAATGATCGTCTTGACCTCTGGATCAAGTTACGCGACTGTTTTTTATGCACTTTGGTTTGTCTCCACGTCGTCTTCTCAACCGTCTTCAACTCAACCCCACCCTCCTCGCCACCAGTCTCCTGCTGGCTTTGATGACCCTGACAAGTTCAGCGGCGGAGGACGCCGCGGGGGACACCACCTTCATCACCATCTTTTTCAAGCCCGACGCCAAGGCGGTCGTCATGTGGATTCTACTTATCAGCTCCATCATGATGCTTACCTTCATCATTCAACTCTTCCTCACCGTGCGCAGGCCAAGCTCTCCCCCCCCGCCGTGGTCGCTCTGCTCCGGGACGCCATCAGCTCCGGGAACTATCAACAAGCCTACGAAATCTGCATTGCCAATCCCTGCTTCCTTTCCAAAATCATGCAGGCCTCCTTTGAAAACATCGGTATGGGTAAACATGCGGTTGAAGAAGCCCTGACCGAAGCCTTTGCCAAACAGGCCGTGCGTTTGAAGTCGAAAAACAATTACCTCTCCGTTATCGGGGTTATTTCGCCCATGATCGGATTGACCGGAACGGTGTTGGGGATGATGACGGCCTTCTCCGCCCTGGGTTCCTCCGGTGTTTCACAAATGGGCAAACTCTCCAGCGCCATCTCGGCGGTTTTGATCGCGACGGCTGCGGGTCTGATCGTGGCTATTCCTGCCTTTGCCTTTTTCTATTTTTTCAAAAATGCCATGACCACGGCCTTTTGCCGACACCCACGCTGAGGCCAAGGCCTTGTTGCGTCCCATTCCCTTCGACCAACTCTTGGGTTATGGCATCGAGCGCAGAGGTTAATTTTTTTTGTATCTGAGATCAGAGCAAGACATCCATGGCTGACGAAGCAGAAATTGGGGTAATCAATATCCCAGGATTGGAAGATGACGGCGATCCTGAGTTTCAGGTCGCCCCCATGGTGGATGTGTTGTTGGTTTTATTGCTCTTTTTCATGGCCACCACCACCACGGAGGTCATGCAGCAAACGGCGGATTTGACTCTTCCCTTGGCGGACAGTGCCAAGGAAAAAGACAAGGGAGGTGGGGACGAAATTCAAATCAACATTGAAAAGGGATTCTTCACCATCCGCATTGGCGAACAGGTATTTCAAAAACCGGAAGATATCGTCCCGGAAATCCAGCGGCAGAAGCAGCTGAGTGCCACCCTGAAAGGTCCTAACGCCCCCTTCCGTGTCCTGATTCGTTCGGACAAGGATGCCCCTTTCAGTAAAGTCACGGAAATCATGCAAGCTTGTGCCAAAGCGGGTGTGCCGGATGTTGTCTTTGCGGTGACCAACCCCCCCGACCAGGGCGGCGCGGCTCCCGCCCCATAAATCTTTTCGACCGTTCATCTTAAAAAACAGGAATCAAACACATGGCTGGTGGAGGAGGATCAGAAGAAGGAGAGTTCGGGCTGCAAATTGCCCCTATGCTGGACGTCATGTTCGTGCTGCTGCTCTTCTTTATGGTTTCCGCAGGTTCCAACGCCAAGGAAGAGGAGTTGGGGATCAAGTTGCCTGGGAATACTAATTCTAAGCCCACCGACGAAAACGTAGCGCAACTTCCTATCATTCTCAAAATCAACAAGGATGGCTCGGTCCTTTTTAATGATTCCCCCACGGTCTCGGCTGAGGATGCGGAAATGAAGGGCCTGCAAGACCGTCTGGCTGGAGTGATCTCCCAGTTCCCGAGCACTCCTGTTATCATTTCCCCCGACCCGGAGGTGCGCCATGAGCGCGTCATCACCGTGATGGATGCCTGTAGCTACGCCAAGGTGGAAAAACTCGCCTTCCGCTACGTCGCCGCCTCCAACTAATCTCAGGGCTCTTAGCCTTTCCAATGGCGGAAGGGTCGCCTGGGTTCGGTCTCGACCGCATGGGGGTGAATGGGACTGGTATCCAGCACCATGACGGGTTTGAGATCTTTAGTGAAGAGATGAGGCAGGTGCTCGCGCCAATAAGTGTCATGCCCGGTGGCGTGAGGGCCAGTGAATTCAATCGAACCTGGTTCAAGACGCAGCACTTCTTTCATGGTCAAGAGGGTGTTCCAGGGATGTTCATCAATCCGGGTCAACGTGTATCCAAACTGAGGACTTGGAACAAACCAAGGCGTTTTCATCTGTTCCTCTGAGCTTGACGACGGAAGGACTTAACTGATGCCCAACTTCAATTTTCCGTCTGCGGAGATCATGGAAGGATTCCATTGCGGTTCCCAAACCACTTCCACCTCCGCATCCTTGATGGCGGGCAGGGCCAGCAGTTTGCCCTTGGCATCTGCGGCGATGGAAGGTCCCATGCCGCAACCGGGTGCGGTGAGAGTCATTTTGATCAGGGCTTTTTTTCCTCCCTGAACCTCCTCCAAGTTCATGCTGTAGATCAGTCCCAGATCCACGATGTTGACCGGGATTTCCGGGTCGTAACAGGTTTTCAAAACGGACATGACCTGCTCTTCCAGCGGCAAATCCTGTTGGACAGGGCTGGGGTTGTTTTCTGCCGTGAGCCCTAGTGCGTCCAGATCTTTGCTGGAAATCCGATACAAACCTCCCAGTTCGCTCACATGGACGGTATAGCTGCCCCCCAGGGACTGGGTTACGGTGACTTGCGCTCCCTTTTTCAGGCTCACTTCGTTCCCATTGGGAATCTGCACCGCACTGACATCCCGACTCAACACTTTTTGTTCGGCATCATTCATCCTTTGAGGTTGACCGAACTTCCCACCCAGTCAACTCGCCTCGCGCAAAATCTCGTCGATACCAGCGAGCCCATATTTGACGCCTAACTGTCGGACCTCCTCTAGATTTATATCGGGGTTGCGCGAGATGAGTTCAACAATGTCGGATTTGGATTTGTAGCCTCCGGCATAAAGTTTGAGGGCGATCAGATGAACAATCGACACCAGACGCAAGGAACTCCCCTCACTTACCACCAGAGTTGAGGCACGCACCGCCTCATCAATCACCACGGGGAAACGCCCTGCAAAATTAATGATCTGCACCTGTCCAAAGGGGCCGCTGACATCAATAACCCCTCCTAAAGGATTCTCCACATCCGCTTCTGTCAAAACCGCCTGAAACCCCGCGGCACGAAGCGACTCTGTTATTAATCTTAACTCGGTTACGGACGCATTGACCCCCAAATCGACATCTTCCGTCTGCCGCACGTAATGATAGGCCGCCATGGCCACTGCACCGATGACGACAGCCTCAACTCCGTGTTGTCGAAGAACTTTAGCTACATCTTCGGCGGCAACTAAAAGTGCCTCCGGGTTACTCATGACTCAAGGATCTCTCGGCTTGGGTTCGAGCCAAGCGAATTTCTGTTTGATCGAAAGAGAGGCACGAATTCTTTCCCTGACAGACATGCCACGTAAACGCTCCAGATCCATGGCTTTCGAACGATCAGCGCAGGCACTATGGCGAGGCCTTCCCAGCTTCTGACTTGGGTTAGAGGACAGGCTCATTTTAAAATTACTCTAGCCAAAGCCTCTCCCGATTAGCAAGTTCTCAAGAATATCGTGCCCGCAATGCTTTACCTGATCGGGCACTCTTCACTGCCAAATCCAAGATGTGAATCGGACGTCGCGACCACTCAGGAGTGATGATCAAAGGGGTGCCTTGGGTCAGATGCGCGGCGATGTTTTTGTAGAACAAATGACATTGGGATTCGTAGTGTTTGTCCCTTCTCGATTTTTTCACACCATCTTCATGACGGATCAAGGTGTAAGCTTCATGCTCCAGAAGATAAGTGCCTTTGGTTCCGGTGATTTCCAGAAAGCCTGGTTTGGGGTTGGAATCGGTGTGGGTGATGGTCAGGGTGGCCCAGGTTCCATTTTTGAAGCGGATGCTGGCAAAGCCTTCATCCTCAATACAGTCGTTCTTCCACTTGCTCTGGGGTCCCCAGAAGCCCGTCTTGCTGTAGCCGCTCACTTCACTCACTTCGGAGTCCACCAGTTGCAGGGTGTATTCCAACAAATGAACCCCCCAATCATACAGAATTCCCCCGGAGATGCTGCGGCTGCTCCGCCACCAATCGCCCGGCTTGTGATAAGAGCCCATGTGCGCCTCCACCCGGAAGACATCGCCGATGACCTTGTTCTTTTTGATCTGCTCAACGGCCCGAAGAATCCAGCCGTCCCAGTGGCGATTGTGATAAGTGCTGAGCACCAGCCTTTGTTTTTTGGCGGTCGCCATCATGGCATTGCACTCTGCCGTGGTCAGGGCCAGAGGTTTTTCACAAACCACATGACGCCCGGCCTTGAGGCATTGCAGGGCCAGGGGGGGCATGGGTGTTGTGAGGGGTGATGATGGTGACTAGATTGACATCTGATTTTTCAGCATCTCTGTCACCTTGGAATAGGTCTGAATGCCGGGATAATCCTGGGAGGCCA
>JAAUTS010000192.1 GCA_012031345.1 Blastochloris sp.
GGGACGGACGGGCTTCATCTGGCTTATCTTTTGGCCGGGATCAAGTCGGGAGATGAAGTTGCCCTTCATCATGTTCCCTTTGGATATGCGCTCCATTATGAGCGGTCCTGGCAGAAGAATGTGGGACGGAAAAGATCCAGGCAGGATATCGATATACTTTTTTTCGGCAGTTCATCCGGGAGAAGGGAGCGGATGATGGAAAGACTCAGGCAAGGGGGCAGGAAAGTGATGGTAATCAGGCCTGAGAATGCTGTGCATGGGAAGGAGTTGGATCAACTTTTGGTTCGATCAAAATTGGTATTGGCCATTTATTACAGTGAGGAGGTTCCCACCCAAGTGCCGGATCTGGCCCGAATCGATCATTTACTTTCCAATAGAATTTTTGTTCTGCATGAAAAATCTCCCTGGGCCGATCTTTTCCCTGGGTTTGAGCAGCACGTGGCGAATTGCACCTATGAGGAGATACCGGATTGCTGCGACTTTTATTTGAAAAATACGCAGGAACGACAACGGATATCCGAGTCGGCCTATGAATGGTTCAAGACCACATATTCTCTGGATCAACATATCCCTTACCAGGATTTGAGTGCTTTACTCGATTCGCTGAAGGCCGGCCGCCGGTAGCGCTCAATCCCGGATCGGGTTGCCTGAGTTCTTGTTATTTGATGCGGCTGAATTAGGCTGGAGTTATGTCCGAGCATACGACTGAGGTGCGCATCATGGGGTTGATTCCCTCCAACAATGGGGGTGGCGGTTTTTCTGGGGAATGAGGAAAAGACCTTCAGCATCCACGTGGATCATGGGGTGGGCACGAACATTGCGTTGCTTTTGCGGGGGGAGAAGCGGCCCCGTCCGCTGACGCATGATTTGATCAATCACATTTTCCAGGCTTTCCAGATTCGGGTGATGAAGATTGTGATCAATGATCTGAAAGACGACACCTACTACGCCCGACTCGTGTTGATGGCGGAGAATGAGGTTCACAAAAAGATGGTGGAGATTGACGCACGGCCCAGTGACTGTCTGGCGATTGCGCTGGAAACGAAATCAGCGATCCATGTGGCGGATAAGGTCTGGGGGCAGGTGAACGACCTGAGCGAACTTTTTGAGGAGATGAAGCAGAAATTTGAGGAACAGGGTCCAGAGGAGGATTAGGCGGTTTTCGCTTGGCGATGGGGTGGATGTTTGGCAGTGTCATACCTTCTTGCCCGATGGTGCAATGGTAGCACACCAGATTCTGGATCTGGGTGTTCTAGGTTCGAGTCCTAGTCGGGCAGCCATTTCAAGAACGGATAGACTGAGATGATCCTGAGCCGAAGTTGAGAGGCTCATCAGTTGCTTATGGAGATACTGATTTAACCGCCAAGACGCGATGACCGCTAAGGAAGGAAAATAAATTCTTCTGTAAAAAATGGCTTTATTCGCGATCTTTGTGTCTTTGAGGTTTGATTGTCTTTAATCAGCGATTCCTCATGAAACAACTGCCCAGAGTCGATGCTCGGCTCGCTTTTTACCAGCCTTCAGTGACTTGCTTGACGATTTCGTAGGCCAATTTATCGACAGCGAGGGGCAGGGCCTGGCGTTCGCCTTCCTGCACATCGTTGAAAAGGAAGTAATCTGTTTGACCGCTGACTTCGACATTTTCGAGCACTTTTTTACCTGTGCTGTGGTTGGTCAGGGTGAATTTGGCGGAGAGTGTGAGGGTGTATTCTTGAGTGGCCACCACGTTGTCACGTTGGACACGCTTGGGGCTGCGTTCCAGGCGGGTGATGGTGACTTCCAGGCTGGCGTCGGATTGATCGAGGCGGGCACTTCGGTAGGCACCATCGGTTTCGAGTTGGCGGATGACGGCGTTGGTGGTGAGAACCTGGAGGCCGGGTTCGTAGGAATCGTTTTTGGCCACCGGGACGTAGATGGTTTGAACGCCTTGCATGTCGGCGGAAGGAATGTTTCCCAACTTGTATCCGGCACAAGCACCCAGCAGGAGAGTCAGAGCCAAGAGGGGAAGAGCACGGCGGAGAAGACAGGAGAGAAAGGGGACAGTAATCATAAGACGGGGGAGGCCGCGGGTTTTTCTTCCGAGAGGTTGATGGAGGAGCCGGGGTTGGAGACGCTTTGTTTTTGCTCAACCAATTCTTTGAGGGCTTCCACTCTTTTTTTGGCTTCGTTGGCCAATTCCGAGCCGGGGTTTTGTTGAACCACGTCGTTGTAATAAATCAGTGCGGCTTTGAAATTGGGCGGACTTTGATTTTCGTAAAATTTGGCGATGTTCATGGAGCCCTGAACCCGGCGGTCGGAGAGTTCCTTCATGTATTGCTGGGCCTGGGCCATTTTTTCGCTGTTGGGGAAGCGGACCATGAAGTCCTGGAAGGCCTCGATGGATTTCTGGGCGGCGCTTTGGTCGTAGTCGGGCTCGCTGGCGGCTTGATACCAGGCGTAACCGATCTGGTATTGGGCGTCATCGGCAAAGTCGCTGCCGGGATATTTATCGATCAATTTGTTGTAGGAGGCGATGGCGGCGCTCCAATTTCGTTGATTTTCGCGGGCCAGACCAATTTTGAAGAGGGCTTGGGCGGCCAGCGTTCCGTAGGGGGCGTTTTTTACCACGGTTTCAAAAATTTCCACGGTCTTGTCCATGGAAGGCAGAAGAGGGATTTTCCAAAGTTTCTGGGGCTCACCCGCGAGGTAAAGGTTGCCAATGCTGAACTGACGTTCGATGGCGAGATCAAAAAATTGGCTGCCGGGGTATTTGGTGACCACGGTTTGGTAGGCTTTGTAGGCGGACCAAAATTCAGCGCGCTTTTCCATCATGAGGCCGACTTTGAATTGGGCTTCTCCAGCCACGCTGGAGAGGGGCCAACGACGGGTGATGCTGCGGTAGGCGTCGAGGGCGTCTTTGTAAAGTTCCTGGGATTCCAGATTGCGGGCGGCTTGGAGCGCGGCTTTGGCATCGCTGGCGGCTAAAGTTTGACCACTGCCTTCATTAACCCAGCCTTCACCGGGACGCCAAATAAGCGCGGCGGGAGCCAGGCTGGTGATGAGCCCGGTGATGGCGAAGAGACACGCAAGGGTGCGAATCATTTGTTAAGACTAGAAGGGGGCGGCGCGAGGTCAAGATGGAAGGCGACGCTTTTTTTTATGTAAATATGCGTAGAAGGTGAGGAAAGTATTGGTGTTGAAAGATGCCGGGTTGGGCTTGGATCAGGGTTTGGCTGAGGGGTGGTGGGTGCGATACCAATGGAAGAGAAAATGTTGAGCGATGCCGCGTTGGGAGCCGAAGAGTTGGATGGATTTGCGTTGGAGCGTGGGGAGGTCGGGGCAGTGGCGTCGTTTGGGGAAGTAAAGTTGGTGCATGAGACGGAAGACCCAGACATCGACGGGGAAGGCGTCGAAGCGGTTTCCGGCGTAGAGCAGAATGCAATGGGCGACTTTTTCACCCACGCCGGGCAGGGTTTGCAGGAGTCGGCTGGCTTCGGGCAGGGGCAGGGTTTCGAGGGATTCCCAGGGGAACCCTGCGATCTGTAATCAGGCGGGCGGCGCGGTGAAGGTGGCGGGCTCGGTAGCCGAGTTTGCAAGCGCGCAGATCTTTTTCTTCCAGAGCGGCCAGGGTTTCGGGAGTGGGAAAGCGATGTCCGGCGGATGGGGGCAAGGGCTGGCCGAAATGTTGGCGCAGTTGTTGATTGATTTGGGCGATGTGCGGGATTTGTTTAAGGGAGGAGCAGATGAAGTTGGCGGTGCATTCCCACCAGGGTTCATGCACGCAGCGAAGACCGGGGACTGCGCGACGGGCGAGGTTGAGCCAGGGTTCGTCAGGAAGTTGAGTCAGGAGTTGTTCCCAGTGCGGGTGCAGATTGAAGTAGCGGCGGATCAGGGACTCCTCCAGTGGCAGGGAACTTTCGATCTGTAGTTGCTTCCCTACTTGCCGCGCATGGCAAGGAATGTCATAGATATAACCATGCCATGTCACCTTTTCAGCAGAGTCGGAGCGACGCCAGCAGAAGGTTTGGCCGGAGGAGAGAATGTCGTCCAGGCTGAAGTGGTTTAAGTTGTCCAGGGTGAAGGTCATGAGGCGGAAGCTGAGAAACATGGTTTCAGGAGGGAGCCTCGCCGTCAATGGGCCAAGAGTGTGTCTGGGTTTGGTCTGCGGCAGTTTACTGTTCTTGAGTTGCTGGCTCCAAGCTCAGGAGACGTCTGCGCCGCCGCCGGAAGCTCCGGCCCGGGCAGCTTTGCTGATCCCCGCAGCGGAGGAAGCGTCGGTGGAGCCTGCGGTTCCGTTGGCCCAGCCTGTGCAGGGGGAGGAACTGGCGGGAGAGGCGGCCTTTGAGCCGGGTTACGATGGCAAGCCGCTGGATCCCACGCTTCCCATCACATTAAAAATTCTGGCACCTCAGCCGCGCGAAATCATTGATCGCCAGGAGGTGGACGTGTTCTTCAGCTTGAACAACTATCACCTGGCGGAGGGTGGGAATCGTTTGCATATCATTGTGGATAACGATCCGCCGATCATCAAAACGGACATCCCTTCTCCGTTGACCTTAAAAAATCTGGGGCAGGGCGGGCACACCATCCGGGCGATGGTGGTGAGGCCGGACGGGACCATGATCCAGGAGCCGGGTTGTTTTGTGATTGTGCATTTTTATGTCAGGAAAAAGGATTTCCAAAATTACACCGATCCCAAGCTTCCTTTTCTCACTTTGAATCTGCCGATGAGTGACACCATCCAGATGGATGAGAAAGACAGGTTATGTTTTGATTTTCTGATTCATAATCCGCCCTCGGACGGTTCGGGGAGCAAGATCCATTACAAGCTGGAGGGCTTTGAGGGTTTTTTGGAGCAATCGGTGGGGCCAGTTTATCTGAGCAAGCTGCCGCCGGGACGGCACAAGTTGGTGGTGGAACTTTTTGATGGAAAAGGCGCGCCGATTTTTGGAGTTTTCAACCGGGTGGAGCGGATTTTTGACGTGCAGAAGGTGCCTAAAGCCATGCCTTATGATCCGGACATGGAAAATATGGAACTTCTGCACTGAGCAGGTGGAGAGCGTCAAGCGGCGGAGAGGAGATCGAGGATTTTTCGGAAACGGTTTTTTCCTTCCTCGAGATCGCGGAGGCGAATCCATTCGTCGCGGGTGTGGGCTTGACGGATGGAACCGGGGCCGAAGGAGACGGAGGGGGATGCCGTGTTGCGAGAAGATTCCGGCATCACAAAACCAAGGTGCCTGAGCCAATCC
>JAAUTS010000036.1 GCA_012031345.1 Blastochloris sp.
TGAAAGACATATAAAGTATTCGGATGTGTATGAAATACAATCTCTTATAACCACTTGAATTCAATATAGAAGGCTATCCATCCGAACGCTTTATTCAGCTTGTGCTTGAAGTAAAACCCGACCAGGTAACCCTGGTGCCCGACCCTCCCGATGCACTAACATCGAACCAGGGATGGGATTGCATGAATAATTTCGATTTCCTGAAAAAACTTCCAGGCGCTTGTGGCCAGTTGATCCGTGAGCGATTCCACCAGCCAGGAGCCTCCGGCCGGGTCAATCAAGCGGCTGATCTCACACTCCTCCTGCAGGATCGTCTGCGTGTTCCGCGCGATGCGGCGGGAAAATTCCTCGGGAACGCTGAAGACTTCATCAAAGGGCCCGGTGTGCAGGGACTGGACCCCGCCCAGCGCGGCGGAAAAAGCCTCCGTGGTGCTGCGCAAAATGTTCACATAAGGATCCACCGCCGTTTTGTTCCAGATGGACGTCCGGGCATGTTGTCGCATCCCGCGCTGATCCTCCGGCACTCCGAAGGCCTCCAAAATCCGGCTCCACAAAATGCGGGCCGCGCGGAACTTGGCGATCTCCATGAAAAACTGTCCCCCAACGCCGAAGGAAAAGCGGAAAAAGGCGGCGGCTTCCGCCGGAGGCGTCCCCCGCGCATCCAAGACCCGGAGATACTCCGCCCCCGTTGCCATGGCCATGGCCAGTTCCTGCACGGCTTGTCCGCCGCGATCATGGACATAGTTGACCTGCACCGTCACCAGAGCGAGCTTGAGTTTTTCCTGACGGGCAAAGGAAAGCAGCCAACCCATTTCACGATAAGCCTGCTCGAGCGACATGGGCAGATAGCCGCTGCGGGCCAAGGTTCCGAGCGGATCCATCTCCACCCCACCCTTCAAATCCTGCCACGCCACCCCGCGCTTGCGGGCCAGGGCCAGCCACAGGGCCAGCACAGGCAGAGCGGAGCTGCCTGCTTGAAAATAAACGGGCACCGCCTCTAACAACACATCACGAAAAGCCTTCTCATAATCCTGCAACATGGCCAGGGAAACCCCACACATGCCCACCTGACCCGGCACCGCATGATCAGGGTCCACGCCCCGACAGGTCGCCACATCCAGCAGAATATTCAACTCCGTCTGCCCCCCCATCAACTCATGCAGGGCCACCCGATTCAGTTCCTCCGCCGTCCCACAAGGCAACTCCTGGGAGATCAGCCAGGGGGAACCCAAATATCCGGAAGCCGTCGCACCACGAACTTGGTTGGCCTGACCGGGATAAGCCGCCAGCCCCGCCTCCTCCCGCACATCTTCCCGGTTGTAGATCGGTTGAAGAACGATGCCCTCATGGGTCGGGCTTAACAATTTTTTCTCAAAGGGCGCACCCTTGAGCAGAGCCTCCGCCGCCTTGCGCCAATCTTCCCGACGAGCCGGGGCAAATTCCCCCAACAAAGGGGCGGGTTGATCTTCAACAGGAGAGCCGGATAAAGTAGAGTCACTACTAGTAGATTTCATTTTGGTAAATATGATGCAGTATTATATTTTCTAATCAACAACAATCGTATCAATTTTGTTTTCTTCTGACTCTGGATTCTAAAGATCATGGCCCGGCACCCGTCAAGCTTGTCTTGCCCCATCATTCCGCTTCAATCGTTCCCGCTGCCCTATGACCGATTCCGACCCCTCCCTACCTTCCTGCATCCGCATCACCGGAGCCAGACAGCACAACCTGAAAAATATCTCGCTCAGCCTGCCCCGCAACCGTCTCGTCGTCATCACCGGGCCCTCGGGTTCAGGAAAGTCGTCCCTGGCCTTTGACACCCTCTTCGCGGAAGGTCAACGCCGCTACGTCCAGAGCCTCTCCGCTTACGCCCGTCAATTTCTCGACCTGATCGAGAAACCCGACGTCGATTTTATCGAAGGACTTTCCCCCACCGTGGCGATCGAGCAACAAAGCTCCAGCACCAATCCGCGATCCACCATCGCCACCGTCACGGAAATTTACGACTACCTCCGCGTGCTCTATGCGGGTTGCGGCCAGCCTCATCATCCCAAAACCGGACAACCCTTGAAAAAGCGGAGCCTGCAGGAGTTGACCGATCAGATCGTCGATCAACCCGCCTCGGATCGCTTTCTGATTCTGGCTCCCTTCGTTGAGCAGCAAAAGGGGGAGTTCCGCGACGTGTTGGAAAACTCAAAAAGGACGGCTACCTGCGGGTGAGGATTGACGGCGCCCTGCACTCCCTGGACCAGCCCCCGCGCCTGGATCCGAAAAAAGCGCACAACATCGACGTGGTGATCGACCGTTTGAAAGCCTCCCCGGAGCAGCGGGGGCGGGTGGCGGAATCCCTGGAACTGGCTCTCAAGCTCGGATCAGGCCTGGTGCGTCTGCTATGGCAGGATGCCACGGAAAAGACCGTGGCCGAGTGGCCTATGAGCAATCAAAATTTTGATCCGGCCACGGGTTACCATTTCCCCATCCTCGGTGCCCGACATTTCTCCTTCAACAGTCCCCTCGGCGCCTGCTCCCTCTGCGGAGGCACCGGAACTCAACTCCTGCCGGATGCGGAACTGGCCATCCCCGATCCCACCCGCAGCCTGGAGGATCAACCCGTGGGCCCCTGGCGACGCGCCCCCAAGCGCATGGCGGGTCACTATAAAAGCCTGCTCCGCGATCTGGCCAAACATGCTGGCGTCCCCATGAACCGCGCTTGGAAAGATCTCCCCGGGTCCTTTCACCATCTCGTCCTGCACGGTTCCGCCGATCAAAGTGTGACCTTTTCCCAAATCAAGGCCGAGCGGTTGAGCGAAAACAAAAAAAACTTTTGAAGGCGTTCTGCACTCCATCCAACACCTGTATGACAGCAGCGACAGTCCGCTGACCCGACATCGCATGGCGGCCTTCATGAGCAAGAGCACCTGTCCCGCCTGTCAGGGCAAGCGGCTCAAACCGGAGGTGCTGGCCGTCACCCTCGATCCCCAGCCCGGTCAACGCGGGCTGAACATTGACGCCTTCTGTCGCCTGACCATCCACGACTCGCTCCACTATCTCGAGGGCCTGCACTGGACGGGTGAACAGGGTCAAATTGCCCGGGAACTGCTCAAGGAAATCAAAGCCCGTCTTCAATTTCTCCTCGACGTGGGTCTGGGTTACCTGACCTTGAATCGCGAGACGGGCACCCTCTCCGGTGGGGAAGTGCAACGCATCCGCCTGGCCACCCAGATCGGCTCCGGCCTGACCGGAGTTCTCTACGTTTTGGACGAACCCAGCATCGGCCTCCATCAACGCGACAACGAACGGCTCATCGCCACCCTCGAACGCCTGCGTGACATGGGCAACAGCGTGATCGTGGTGGAGCATGACGAGGACACCATCCTGCGCTCCGATCATTTGGTGGACATGGGTCCGGGCGCAGGGCGGCGCGGTGGAGAAGTGGTGGCCCAGGGTTCCGCTGCGGAGGTCTTGCAACACCCGCTCTCCCTGACAGGCCGCTATCTTTCCAGACGTCTGAAAATCCCGGTGCCGAAGAAACGCCAAGCCCCCGGCGAGGATTGGCTCAGCATCGTGGGCGCCGCCGAAAACAACCTGAAAAATGTCCACACCCGCATCCCCGTGGGTTGCTTCACCTGCGTCACCGGGGTCAGTGGTTCGGGCAAAAGCACCCTCATCAACGACATCCTCAGCCGTGTGCTTTTTCGCCATTTTTATCAAGCCAAGGAACGTCCCGGTGCCCACGAACGGGTGGAGGGAATCCAGCACTTTGATAAGGTGGTCACGATTGATCAAAGTGCCATCGGTCGCACGCCCCGCTCCAACCCCGCCACCTATGTCGGTGCCTTCGACGCCATCCGCGACCTCTTTGCCCAGCTCCCGGCCTCCCGCATCCGCGGTTATGCCAAGGGCCGTTTCAGTTTCAACACCGCTGGGGGCCGTTGCGAACATTGCGAGGGAGACGGCTCCAAAAAAATCGAGATGCACTTCCTGCCGGATGTTTATGTTCCCTGCGAAATCTGCCAAGGAAAACGCTTCAATCGCGAAACCTTGGAAGTCACCTTCAAAAGCAAAAACATCGCGGACGTGCTCGAGATGACCGTGGACGAGGCCCTGGACTTGTTCAAAAGCATCCCCGCCATCCTGGGAAAACTCGAACCCCTGGCCCAGGTCGGCCTTGGTTATCTCACTCTGGGCCAATCCGCCACGACGCTCTCCGGAGGCGAAGCCCAGCGCATCAAACTGGCAGCGGAGTTGACCAAGCGGGCCACCGGACGCACCTGCTACATCCTTGACGAACCCACCACCGGACTTCATTTTGTGGATATTGAGGAATTGCTCCGGGTTCTCTTCCGCCTGCGGGATCAGGGCAACACCATCATCGTGATTGAGCATCACCTGGACGTCATCAAATGCGCCGACTATATGATTGATCTTGGGCCGGAAGGTGGGGAGAATGGCGGTTCGATCCTCGTCGCCGGGACCCCGGAAGAGGTCGGAAGATTTGCAGGTAGCCACACAGGTCGATTTTTGGTAAAAAAGCTTATAACTGAATATGAGAAAGGGACTTCGGAAAAAAACTCCTCTCATCCAGACTCCGCACCGGATCGTCTGCTGTAGTCTGGCCTGGCTTCTGGTCTTCTCAACTCTGACCAGTTCTCCTCAAACCCTCTCCGCCAAACCCAGCAGCGCGGAGACGAAGGCCCTGACCCTCGCCCAAAAAGCTTTCCAGGATGCCCAGTATGATGTGGCAGCGGCCAAGCTGGAGGAGTTCCAAAAAAGTTTTCCCAAAAGTGAGCTGAGTCACGAGGTGCTGATCCTCCTGGGCCAAAGTCTCCTGCTCCAGGGTTCCAAGGACAAAGCCCTGAGCCTGCTGCAAAACACGCCGGACTCCCTCAATGCCCGGCAAAAAGGGGATGTGCTGTTCTGGCGGGCCGAAGCCCAGCGCAGCCTGGAACTCTGGGCCAAGGCACAGGAAAGCTACCAGAGCCTGGCCCGGGACTTTCCCGATCACCCGCGCCTGAACGAAGCCCTGCGACTTCACAGCGAAATTCTGCTCCAACTCAAACGCAACGACGAGGCCCGCTCCGTCCTGGAACCTCTGCTCGCCCTCAAAACCACCGATCCCCAACGTCACCCCGCCGTCCTCCAACTGGCCCGCATCCAAGTGGCTGAAGCCAAGTTCAGCGATGCGGAAAATCTTTTGGAACTGTTGCTCAAAGAAAAATTGGATCGCTCCATTTTTATATCCCGCCACCTACCTCGCCGCAGAAGTAAGCCGCGAACTCGGCCATACGGAAAAAGCCCGCGCGCATTTCCGCAAAATCACCGGGGACGGAAGGGCTTATCCCCGGCAACTCGTGGTTGATGCCCACCTCAGTCTCGGTGCCCTGGAAGAAAAAGAATCCAAGTGGAACCAGGCCGTGGAACTTTACAACCAGGCCATCAAACTCTCCCGGGAACAGAATCAAATCGAAACCGCCATCATCCGCTTTCTCCGCGCCCACACCCAGGCCGGAACCCTTTCCAAGGGAACCCTCGAAATCCGGCGCCTGGCCCGCGAACGCCCGGACATCGGTGCCTTGGGTTTCTACGCCATCGCCCGATTCTATTTTGAAGACGGCAACTACGACGCCACCCTTTCCGAATTGGACAACTTCATCGGCACCCAACCCGACTCCACCTGGGTTCCCGCCGCCCGACTTTTGATTGCGGAAAGTTTTTATAAAAAGAAGGATCAGGAAGCCGCCATCGCCCGTCTGACTTCCTTGATCCAGGAAAAGAAGAACCCGGAAGTCCTGCGCCAAGCCCGCCTGCGACTGGCTGAAATCCATTATGAAAGCGGGAACTTCAGTGCCGCCTCCGAACAATTTCTCGCGCTGGGCGGTCCCGATCAACCTCAACTTGGGGAGGAAGCCGCCTACCGCGGGCTCATTTCCCTGGCCAAGACCGATCAGGTGGAGTCCTTTGAAAAGGAACGCAAACTCTTCGCCACCCGTTACCCCAAAAGTTCCCGCGAATCCGACCTGATCCTCGAACAAGCCTCCATGCTGGATCGCCTGGGCCGGGGCGAAGAGGCACGCAAGCTTTATGAAAGCCTGCAATCCGCTTCTTCCAACAACAAGGCGGAAGCTCTGCTGCGTTTGGGACGTTCCGCCGCCTCGGTCAACGATCACGAAAAGGCTCTCTCCGTCCTGCAACAACTCGAAAAAGAACACCCGGACTACAGCCACCTGGATCAGGCGGTTTACATCCGCATCCTCTCCCAAATCGCCTGGGCCAACTCAACCCGGAACAGTCCCGCACGGAATACCAAAATTTCATCGCCCGCTTCCCCGGCTCCGCCCAAGTGATGAAAGCCAGCTATCTCTTGGCGGAATCTTTTTTCAACAGCGGCCAATACGCCGCCGCGCAGGAGCGCTTTAGTGCCTTCGCCCAGGAATTCAAGAAAACCAAAGACAGCCTGGTGGACTTCGCTTCGTATCAGGCCGGGCTCAGCGCCATGAAACAGGAGCAATTCAAGGAGGCGGTGCAAATTCTGGAAACCATTCCCCCGGAGTCCCCCGCCAAAATTCCCGCCCGCCTGGCCCAAATCCGCTGTTACATGTCGCAGAACAACCATCTGGACGCCATCCGCATCGCCGACTCCGTTTTACAAAACAGAAAACCGGACGAGGCCTGGATGGAGGCTTCCATTCGCAAGGCCAGTTGTTACTACACGCTGGCGACGGACGATCCCAAAAAATATGCCCAGGCTCTGGAAATCGCCGTGCAGGTGTTGGCCTGGAAGGACGCCCCCCTGGCCTTCCGTAATGAGGCCGGACACTTGAAGGGAGCTATCCTGCAAAGATGGGACGGCCCACCGATGCCTTGGAAGCCTATCTGGACGTGGTCTATGGACAGGCTCTGCCCGCCGACATCATGAACCAGGGACAAAATCCCGAGTTTTTCTGGTTCATCCGCTCCGGTGTGGCGGCAGCGGCCATGCGCGAGGACAAGGGCGATTTCCGCGGTGCGGTGGAGATCTATCGCATCTTGGAACGTCTCGGCGACCCCAACCGGGACGAGTTCCGCAAAAGGATCGAGGATCTCAAATCAAAAAACTTCCTCTACGAAGAGGGTTGAATTTTAGAGGGATCGAAGGACATGGCCTGATCCCCCCGTTTTCCTCCCAGCCGCAGCCGGGCCACCCGGCTTCACGAAATTTTTTCGGCCAACTCTTCCACCGGGTAAGTCACGATTTCCGCCAAGGTGGGATGATAATGGGGTATTTTTAAAAACTCCTGCACCGTGCTGCGGAAGTGCATGGCCACCACAAATTCATGGATCAAATCCGAAGCGTGAGGCCCGGCGATCTGAGCTCCGAGAATCTCGCCGCTTTTCGGATCCGCCAGAACCTTAACGAACCCTTCCAGTGCGCCCATGACCATGGATTTGCCGTGGTCGGCGAAGGGGTAGGTGGCCACCAGATAGGGAATTTTTTTTGCCTTGGCTTCCGTTTCATTCAAGCCCACGCCCGCCATTTCCGGTTCGGTGAAAATCACCTCCATGTGCAGCCGGTAATCCATCGATTCCAAATTCTTTTTTTCATGAATAACTTTGAGAGCATTGCGGGCCGCCATTTCCCCTTGGCTGATGGCGGTATGCACGACCTCATAGGGCCCCGCCACATCCCCCACGGCAAAGATGTGAGGACGCGAAGTTTGGAGTTGAGCATTGATCCCGACGGCTTTCCCGTCCATCTCAACTCCCGCCTTGTCCAGATCCAGGGAGTCCACCGCCGGACGACGACCCAGAGCGTAAAGAATTTCTTCCCCCGCCACCGTGACCCGTTTGCCCTCCTGCTCAAAGACCACACTCTTGTTCTGCCCCAGACGTTTCACTTCCAGCAACTTCGTGTTGGTGTAAACCCGCATCCCCCCTTTTCAAAAACGTCCCTGAGCACGGCGGCCAAGTCAGGGTCATGGTTTTTTAAAAGCTGCGGGCTGCGCTGAATCAGGGTGACGCGAACCCCCAGGTGCAGAAAGTATTGGGCAAACTCCACCGCGATGGCTCCACCCCCCAGCACAATCAGACTTTTGACGGGCTTGCTTTGTTGAATGGCCTCGTCACTGGTCCAATACCCGGTTTCCTGCAAGCCGGGCAGGGGCAGTCTGTCCACCACCGAACCCGTCGCGATGATGTAGCTGCGGGCGATGAGACGTTGTTGACGCGAATCCTTACCGGAACCCAGGGGGCTGATGGCCAGGCTGTGCTCATCCACAAAGGCCGCGCGGCCCCGGATGAAATCGAATTTGCCTTTGATCAATTGATGACGGCGGTAGGAGGCGAAGTCCTCGATCAACCCATTTTTGCGGTCGATGATTTTAGACCAATTGGGCACGGGCTTGTCCACCTTGATGCCGAACTCCGCGGCACGGGTGATCTGATGGTTGCGGTGGGCGGATTCGAGCAGGGTTTTGGTGGGCATACAACCGCGCAGGATGCAAAGCCCCCCCACCTCTTCCCCGCCTTCGATCACGGCCACGTTGGCTCCGGCCTGAGCGGCAGTGCGAGCGGCAGCATACCCGGCACTACCTCCACCAATCACCGCCACATCGTATGCGTTCATAATGATTTCCGAGTGCCCTGCCGGGCCGACGCCTCCGGACTCCAGGAAGACGCTGATTTATTTGGCTTTGACCGGCTCGACTTCCGGCAGTTTTTCCATCTTGTCTCGATGACTGCCGAACTTGGGATAAAGATATTTGTGGGCGGCCACGTTACTGCGTGTGACCACGGCGGCGTGTTCCAATTTTTTACCCGCCAGAAATTTCAGGGATTGATAGAGCAACTCCTCGCCCAGGCCGCGACAGCGATATTCCTCCGTGATGCAAACTCCCGTCGCCAGTTGGCGCGGACATTCCGGGGAAGCTACCAAGCCGGAGGCACCGACGATGCGTTTGCCGTCCTCCAGGACCAGCACTTCGAGAAAACCTTCCTCCAGACCTTTGTAAGTCAGATCCTTCAGTTCCTTCAATCGATCGGGCAGAATAATACCCCAGCCCTGCTCGGCTTGGTAGGAACGCTCGATGGCGGTCCAAATCTTGTCCTTTTCCGCGGGTTGCCCGGAGCGGATTTCAAGATTGGGTCCGAGTTTGTTGCCTTCACTGGGGAGTTTCGTCAGGTCCCAGGTGAATTTGATCCATTCAGGTCTAAACATCGCTTTAAGGATGAAGAGTCACTTCATCTTGGCAAGGGGATTTATCCTGTGTCTTGCGAATTTGACCTGAAAGCTTAGCTTATTTTGATGTTTCCATTTCCTCATGGTCCTTTCTGGATCGTCATCCTGCTCTGCCTGGCTCTCTGCTCTCCGCTGTCTCTAGATGCCTCCACCGCCTCCAGCCCGGCTTCCCTCAAGGTGGGCATGGAACTTTCCTATCCCCCCTTCGAGATGACCGATGAACAGGGCAAGCCCAGCGGGATCAGCGTGGAGTTGGCGCGGGCTCTGGCGGCGGAACTGGGGCGCCCGCTCGAAATCAGCAACATCGCTTTTGATGGCTTGATCCCCTCGCTTCAAACCAAAAAGATTGATCTGATTGTTTCCTCCATGACCGCCACAGAGGAGCGGGCCAAAGGTCATTGCCTTTTCCGATCCCTATTTGAAAACGGGGCTGTGCCTGCTTCTCCCCAAAAAATCCGGACTCAAAGAAGTGTCCGAGTTGAACCAAGCGGGCAAAAGAATCGCTGTCAAAAAAGGCACCACGGGCCATCTGTATGCCAGCCGCAACCTGGACCGGGCGCGCACGCTCATTTTAGACAAGGAATCTTCCGCCGTGCTGGAAGTTCTCCAAGGCAAGGCAGACGCTTTTATCTATGATCAGATGTCGGTCTTCAAACACGCCGCCCAACATCCCGAGCAACTGGAGGCGCGGCTACAGCCGTTCCAAGTCGAGTCCTGGGCCATCGGACTGCGGCGGCAGGATGAGGCCCTACGAACCCAAATCAATCAGTTTTTAC
Organism: Blastochloris sp.; assembly: GCA_012031345.1. Lineage (GTDB taxonomy): Bacteria > Verrucomicrobiota > Verrucomicrobiia > Methylacidiphilales > JAAUTS01 > JAAUTS01. Next base: position 9,991 of record JAAUTS010000036.1, read on the forward strand.
GCAAATATAAGGAACAAGGCGGCTTTGATCGGCTTGGCGACTTGTTTTTGCTCGAACAAAAGCAAGCCTTTCAGGCTCAAGGAGTTGAGTTCTTATTTTGAACTGTTAATCCCCTGTTTTTTATGTCAATGAGGTAACTATTCACAGTTCGTGGAAGAAGCTCTTGCACTCTTCGACCAAAAGCAGAGCATGGCGTCATGAACACCTCCACGACTCCCCCAATCAACGGCATCGTGGTGGCCATAGAGGGTCAAGCACTGAGGTTGGTGGCCACCGATATTACTGAAATTCAAGCCCACCGCATCATCCAGGAATTGGACGGGCAGGACATCGACTCCGCCTTTTTTCCCGTCCCCTCGGAGATGGCCCGCCGCGTGGTGGACACGCTGAACTCCGCCCACTGCGTGGAACGCATGATGGCCTGATTCTTGGTTAAGTTTGGGCTTGAGCCCCTATGATTCTTGGCTAGGACTCAGGGATGCAATGGTTCTACTACGACGGAGAATCCAACTGCGGTCCTGTTGAAACCCCGGCCCTGACCAATCTTTTGGTCCGTGGCAAAATCAACGGGGAAACCCTCGTCTGGAGGGAAGGCATGGCCGATTGGCAACCTCTGGCCGAAACTGAAATCATTAGCTCCTTACAATGGGAGGAACCCGCCGCTGCCACAGAAACTGCGCCTGCCATCGAGACCCTGCCCGAGCCCGCTTCGCTCGCCGCCTCAGTCACCACAAAATCACTTGCCGATGACATGCGTTCCGAACTGCCTCCCAGCCCGGTCGCTGGTCAGCTCTCCGAGGATGTGATCCAAACCCTGCGCGGCTCCTACCTCTCCGGCGCGTATTGGTTTTATTGGATCGCCGGGCTTTCCGTGGTCAACATCATCCTGCACAGCGTGCAATCGAACGTCTCGCTCGCCCTGGGCTTGGCCACCACGGATTTGCTCTACTACTTCGGGGAATCCATGGCGGAAGATCCCTCCCTGGGTTACGTCCGGGGCATCGTCCTGGGAATCAATGTGCTGCTGATTGTATTGACGGCCGCTTGCGGCTGGCTGGCGTCCATGGGGCATCGTTACTTATATCTGTTCGGCCTGATCCTGGTGGCTTTTGACAGTCTGCTCTTTATTTTCCCCTTCTTCTCCTTCATCGCCATCGCCGTGCATGGCTATGCTCTTTTTGCCATGGGCACCGGACTTCTGGCTCTCTGGAAAATCCGGGAAGCCGAAAGCAAGCTCAGCTCAAGCCTGGTTCCTGAAGTCTCCTGAAACCACTTGCAGACCCTGCAAACAGGCCCATATTGTCGAAATGTCCTTCGATATCAAAGAGATCGTCACGACCCGACTGGGTGAAAATTACGAACTGCACGAACGTCACGTCAACCAAACCTTGGTCAAGGTTCTTCGCACCATCGGGTTCGATAAAGTTTATGCCCGCGCTCAGGGTGCTTATCTCTACGACATGGACGGCCAGGAATATCTGGATTTTCTCAGCGGCTACGGAGTTTATAATGTCGGACGTAATCACCCCAAAATCCAACAGACCATCAAAGATGTTCTGGAAATGGATCTGCCTAACATGGTGCAAATGGACTGCGCCCTCCTCAGCGGCTTGTTGGCGGAAGCCGTGACCAAGCGCACGGGCCCGAACCTCGACGCGGTCTTTTTTGCAACTCCGGCACCGAGGCGGTCGAAGGAGCCTTGAAGTTTGCCCGCTGCGCCAGTGGCCGCTCCCGCATCATCGCTGTGGAAGGCTCCTACCACGGTCTGAGCATGGGTGCCTTGTCCATCACTCACAGCGGAAACTTCCGTGAAGGTTTCGGCCCCTTCCTGCCCGATGTCAGCTTCGTCAAACACAATGACATCGAAGATCTTGAGCGACACCTGAAAAAGAAAGACGTCGGAGCCTTCATCATCGAACTGGTGCAGGGTAAAGGGGTCAAGATCGTGGCGGATGACTACATCAAGGCCGCGCGTGAACTTTGCCGCAAATACGGCACCTTGTTTATCTCGGATGAAGTTCAAACCGGCATGGGACGCACGGGTAAACTCTTCGCCTACCAACATTGGGATCTCGACCCGGACATCATCACCATGGCCAAGGCCCTGAGTGGCGGTTACGTTCCGGCCGCTGGCTTTGTCACACGTCGTGAGATTTATCAAAAGGTCTATTCACGCTTGGATCGCTGCGTGGTTCACTCCACCACCTTCGGTCGCAACAATCTGGCCATGGCCTGTGGTCTGGCCACCTTGAACATTTTGGAGGAAGAAAAGCTGATGGAAAATGCCGCCTTCCGCGGCGAGCAACTGCTCAACCGTTTGCGTGGTCTGCAGGCCAAACACGACATCATCAAGGAAGTCCGCGGTAAGGGTCTCATGCTCGCCATTGAATTCAAGGAACCCGCCTCACTCAAACTCAAGGTGGCTTGGAAAGCCATCCATGCCGTGGATAAGGGACTCTTCGCCCAGATGATCGTCACTCCGCTGCTGCAAAAGCACCGCATCCTGGCCCAAGTGGCCGGACACAACATGGACGTGGTCAAAATCCTTCCCCCGCTCATCATTGGCGACAAAGAAATCGACCACTTCATCCATGCCCTGGACGATGCCATTCAAAGCATCGCCACCTTCCCCGGCCCGGTCTGGGATTTCGGAACGAACCTGGTCAAGGCCGCCCTGAAAAACGGTTACGCCTCCGCCGGGCGTTAAACTTTTCCAGACTTCCCTCCAAACCCTGCCGTGCCAAGCACGACAGAACCAGCTGAAGCCGCCAAAGACGCTGACTTCAGACCGCATGGATCGTTTTCAAAAAACTCCCCCCTTCGCGCTCATCGCGTCTTAGCGGTTCCTCCCCCTCTCCCCACCAAAAAAAAGTCCCGGCTCACTGTTACTTTTCCCCACCTTCCCTCTTTTGTCTTGAAGTCGGCCCTAAAACTTGATGATTTGGTGCTGCGGATTTTTCCCATGCCTTCATTCAACCCTCAGTCCCCGCCCCGCCGCCTTTCCTTGCGCCTGTTTCGTCTTGGTTCGCTCCTCACTCTTTTCTCCATTCTCCCCTTGTTTATCCTCTCCGCTCCGCTGTCCTCCGCTTCCGAAAAAGCTCCCAAACAAACCCCCACCGCAGCCAAGGAACAGTCCGCCCACAATCTTAACCCGGACCAGATTCAATCCCTGCTCCAGCAAAATCTGACCCTGGCCGACCCCTCCCAAACTCCGGCAGAAGGCGGGGACAAGCCCATGTCTTTAGGTGAGGCCGAGGCGGAACTGGAACTCATGGCCCCGCGACCTCCAACCTCGACTTATCTTCCCCAACCTGAAAATGGTATTTTCAATCCCGACCCCGGCTCCTACAGCGGACCCGATGACATCCCCGATCTTAATCCTCCCATTCTCCAGGATTTGCCCGAGTTCGGCTTGGAACCTCTTCCCGCCGGACTTGAAACTCTCCGGGACGGGGTCGTCATCACCCCACGTAAATTGGCCAAGTTCAAAAATCGCGACTCCTTTCTGGAGGAAGGTCTCCCCGCCCACACCGAGCGCGCTCCCAGCCGCTGGAACATTCCCTTTCAAGTCCACGACCGCTACGAAAACCGCGAAACAGCGGAAACCCCCTTCCAAGACAATCTGCCCTGGCTCTGGCATCCCCTACCGTCAAAGCGTCCTCAAAGGCGACGTGCCGGTTCTGGGTGAAGATATCTTCCTCCGCCTGGCAGTGACCAACTTCACCGAGTTCGAAGCCCGTCGCCTTCCCGTTCCCAGCGGCATCTCCGCCGCCAATCAAGGCAGCTCGGAATTTTATGGCAACGGTGAAATTTTTACCGTGCAACAAAATTTCATTTTCACCCTAGACTTCTTCAAGGGGGAGACCGAAGTGTTCAAACCCGTCACCTGGCAGTTGCGTCTTCAACCCGTTTATAACATCAACTACACGGAAGCGCGCGAGACCAACATCCTACAGCCCAATCCTCTCGGCGACGCCACCGCAGGATCGGGAGGCTCCCTTCCCATTGATCCCGGCGGCGGAACCGGGCCGGGCGACATCCTGGACTTCCTCAACAACAACCTTACTCCCATCGACGGCAGCAACTCAGGCACTTCCTACACCTCCCGTCTCCGACACGATTGGTTTCTGCAACAAGGCTGGTTTGAACTGCACCTGCTCGATATCAGCGACACTTACGACTTCATCAGCAGCCGCGCAGGTTACCAACGATTCAACAGCGATTTCCGCGGCCTTGTCTTTAATGACATCAACCTCGCCTACCGTATCTTCGGCAATGCTGAAAACAATCTCTGGCAATACAACGTGCTCTTTGTGGATGTTCGTGAAAAAGACACCAACTCCGAACTGAACACCTTCGAAGATCGTGACCAGGACGTCTTCATCGCCAACCTCTACCGTCAGGATTTCATCGTGCCCGGTTACACCATCAACCTCAGCACCCACGTCAACATCGACGACGGCAACGTTCACTACGACCGCAACGGCTTCATCGCACGACCCGCCCCGGTCGGCACGGTGGAGGAACATGATGTTCATGCCTACTACCTCGGCTTCGCCGGAGAAGGAAAAATTGGCCGGGTCAACATCTCTCACTCCTTTTATCAAGCCTTCGGGGAAGACAGCCTGAACGGAATCCAAGGCCAAAAAAGTGAGATCAACGCCCAGCAGGCCCACATCGAAGTCTCCTACGACCGCGACTGGATCCGTTACAAATTCGCTTTCTTCTACGCCTCGGGCGACAGCAACACCCAAGACAATCAGGCCGAGGGCTTCGACACCATCACGGATAACCCGAACCTTTTTGGCGGACCCTTCAGCTACTGGGTGCGTCAGGGCTTCAATCTCGGAGGCAGTGCCGTCAACCTCAAGCAGCGCAACAGCCTCGTGCCCAACCTCCGCACCAGCAAGTTCGAGGGTCAATCCAACTTCGTCAACCCCGGCGTCTTCATCTGGGGCATCGGCTCCGACATCGAGCTGACTCCGGAGGCCCGTCTCTTCTTCAATGCCAACTACATTCGCTTTGCGGATACCGCCCCGATCAAGCAGGTCCTCTTCACCGATCAGGCCCGCGAGGATGTCGGTTATGACCTGAGCATCGGGATCATCGCCCGTCCACTCTTGACCGACAACATTATCATCACCTCCGGTTTTGCCGCCTTCATCCCCGAACAGGGTTACGATGACATCTATGACCAGGCCCGAATCGGCGTCCCCGGCTACGAGGATTATCCTGAAGAACAGGAAAACTTTCTTTACTCCGCCTTCGTATCTTTAACTCTGACTTGGTAATCATGCTCACTTCAAAACACCCCCTGCTCCGCACCGCCCTCCTGCTCCCAGGACTGGCGCTGGGGGGTGTTGATTTTCGCTTCCTTCCCCCCCGCCACCCAGTCCCAGACCGCCGCCCCCGCCACCTTTGCGGAAGAAGCTCCACCCAAAAAAGTCCCTCTGCCCAAACGTAATCAAATCGACCAAACCCAAGCGGAGGCCGATGCCAAGAGCGTCGGTTGTCTCGAGTGTCACGCGGGCAGTGAGGACATGCATGCCTCTCCCCAGGTCGTGCTGGGCTGCACAGATTGTCACGGCGGCAACCCGACCAAAGGTCTCAGTATCGAACAGGCCCACGTGCATCCCAAGAACAAGGAGTTTTGGAAAACTTCCGCCAACCCAGTCGATTCCAGCGTCCTGCTCAATCACGAATCCCCCGAGTTCATCCGCTTCATCAACCCCGGCGACCTCCGAGTCGCTAAGATCGCCTGCGGCTCCTGTCACCAGGACATCATCGACAAAGTCGGCCATAGCATGATGAACCACGGAGCCATGCTCTGGGGCGCCGCTCTTTATAATAATGGCAGTCACCACGCCAAAAATTATGTCTTTGGTCAAAGTTACTCCGCCGAAGGCCAGCCTCTCTCCCTCCTCAGCCCCATCGAGGTCACCCCCGAGATGACCAGGGAAAAGGGTATCCTCCCCCGGCTCGACCCGCTCCCGCGCTACGCCATGAGCCAGCCCGGCAACACCCTTCGTATTTTTGAAAAAGGCGGAGAACTCATCCCCGAACTCGGCAACCCCAACCCCCTGGAACCCCCCGGTCGTCCCATCCGCCGCCTCTCCGAACGCGGTTTTGGCACCAACAACCGCACCGACCCCGTCTTCCTCGGCCTGCAAAAAACCCGCCTCAACGATCCCCTCCTCGGCTTCCTCGGCTCCAACGATCATCCCGGTGACTACCGCTCCAGCGGCTGCACCGCCTGTCATGTGGTTTATGCCAACGACCGCTCTCCGCACAACTCCGGCTGGTATGCCAAATACGGACATCAGGGACTTTCCTTCAGCGCGGACAAAACCATTCCCAAAAATCAACGCGGCCACCCCATCAAACACCAGTTCACCCGCTCCATTCCCAGCAGCCAATGCATGACCTGCCACATGCACCAAGGCAACCTCTTCGTCAACCCCTACCTCGGCTACACCTGGTGGGATCAGGAATCCGACGGCGAACACATGTATCCCAAGGAACAAAAATATCCCACCGAGATGGACATCACCCGCTCCACCCGCAAGAACCCTGAAGAAGCCGCCGCCCGCGGACTTTGGACCGATCTGGAATTTCTGGAAAAAGTGGCCGAACTCAACCCCAAGCTCAAACAAACCCAGTTCGCCGACTACCACGGCCATGGCTGGGTTTTCCGCGCTGTTTTCAAGAAGGATCGCGAAGGCAATCTCCTGACCAAGGACGGAGGCATGATCTCCCATGACGACCCCAAAAAATTCAGCAAAGCCGTTCACCTGAAAGACATTCACTTGGAAAAAGGAATGCAATGCACCGATTGTCATTTCCTTGGAGACGTGCACGGTAACGGCCTCCTCTACGGCGAACCCCGCAACGCCACCACCATCGAATGCATCGACTGTCACGGCACCACCGACAAACGCCCCACCCTCATCACTTCCGGCGCGGGTGGCCAGGAGGATCTCAATAAGAGCAGCACCCCCTGGGGTCCGCGCTTCACCTGGGAGGGCGATAAACTCTACCAGCAATCCATCATGAGCCCGGACGTGCGTTGGGAAGTTCCCCAAACCGTGGACACCCTCGATCCCAAATCCACCCAATACAACGCCGCTTCCCGCTACGCCAAAACTTTACAACGCGACGGCGAAACCTGGGGCGACCTTCCTTCAGACGCTCCCAAACGCAAAGCCGTCCTGGCCCACAACCATGAAGCCGTGGATTGTCAGGTCTGCCACACCTCCTGGGCCACCAGTTGCTTCGGTTGCCATCTCCCGCTCAAAGCTAACAAATATCAACCCACCAACAAATTTGAAGGCACCACCTCCCGTTTCTACACCACTTACAATCCCCAGGTCATTCGGGATGACGTCTTCATGCTCGGCCTGGACGGCACCGTTAAGAAAAACAAACTCGCCGTCATCCGCTCCTCCAGTGCCGTCATCGTCAGCTCCCAAAACGCCCAACGTGAATGGATTTATTTCCAGCAACAAACCATCTCCGCTGAAGGCTACAGCGGCCAGGCCTTCAACCCCCACTTCGCCCACACCACCAGTGGCGTCGGCACCACCAAAAACTGCACCGACTGCCACCTCTCCTCCCAAAACGACAACAACGCCTGGATGACACAGCTCCTCGGCTTCGGCACCGGAACCGTCAACTTCTTCGGCCGTTTCGCCTACGTCGGCTGCGGAGAAAAAGGACTCTACGCCGTGGCCTGGACCGAACTTTCCGAACCCCAGGCCGCCATCGGTTCCCAACTCCACAAACTCGCCTACCCAGACTTCCACAAACGCCACGTGGATGAGGATCAACTCCATCTCCGGGAAGCCCACCACCATCACGGTCACGACACACTCAAACAAATCGGTAACATCCTCTCAGGCAGTCACGCCAAGATTCAGGATCTGGTCCAGCGCGGAGAATTCCTCTACACCGCCGCTGGCCACGGCGGCTTTGAAGTGGTGGATGTCGCCAACATCCAACAAAAAGGCTTCGCCGAACGCATCGTCACCGCCCCCTTCTCCCCCCTTGGCTGGAACACCTCCGTCAAAACCAAAGACGCCACCTCCGTCACCCTCCCCAGCACCCTCGCCCTCGACCCCGCCCGCAAACGCTACCCGGAAAACGAGGAGCAACCCATCCACATGCTCTACGCCTACGCCTACATCACCGACCGCGAGGAAGGCCTCATCATGGTCAACGTCGCCACCCTCGTGGACGGCAACCCACGCAACAACTTCCTCAAGCGGGATGTCGTCTTCAACCCAGACAACAAATTGCGCGGTGCCACCCATTCCTTCGTCGCTGGCAGCCTCCTCTACGTCACCTGCGAACGCGGCTTGGTCATCATCGACATCGACCAACCTGAGCAACCCAAAATCGTGGCGGAAATTGCCGGCTCCTTCCTGAAAAATCCCAAACACATCCAACTCCAATTCCGCTACGCCTTCATCACGGATGATGATGGCTTGAAAGTCATCGACATCACCAACCCCCGCTCTCCTAATGCTCTGCCCAAGGCCACCATCAAATTTGACCAAGCCCACAAATTCTACCTCGCCCGCACCTATGCCTACGTCGCCGCAGGCAAACAGGGCCTGGCCACGGTCGATATCCTCAACCCGGAAAACCCAAACTCCTCAACTTCTTTACCGCCGACGGAAAAATCAACGACCTCCACGATGTCAAAGTCGGATCGGTCAACGCCTCCATGTTCGCTCTCCTGGCCGATGGAAAAACGGCTTCCGCGTCCTGCAAATGATCTCCCCCGACACCGTCCCCGGCCACATGGGCTTCAGCCCCGCACCTCAACCCAAGCTCATCGCCAATTTCAAAACCAAAGGCCCCGCCCTCGTCATCGGACGCGGCCTGGACCGGGATCGCGTCGTGGATGAGACCGGCAACCAAACTGTCGTCTTCGGACGTCGTGGTGCCCGCCCCTTCCATCTCGATGAGATGGCCGCTTTCTACCGCCACGGCTCCTACCTGGAAGCCCGCAAAGAGGACGCCGGCGACCGATGGAGAACTCTACTTTGTCGATGACATCCAATGGAAGGACGGCAAGCTCAACAAAGCCGCCGGAGGAAGTCTTCCCAAACCTGCCGCATTCGAGTATAAAGCTCTCAAACAGGAGATTCTGCCATGATCCACACACGCATCCCATCCACCCATCGCCTTCTGGCCATCGCCACCCCACTCCTCGCGCTCCTCCTCCTCGCACTCCCCGCGCAGGCCCAGCTCCTCACCGCTGCGGATGTCCAACTCATTGTCAACCAAGCCTCCAGCCGCGCCGCTCAGATCTCACCCAACAGCGTCGTCTCCGTCGTGGACCGTGAAGGCAACGTCCTGGTCGTCTGGGCCTGTGGTGCTGCACCCAACGCCGCCCAGATCGGGGAAACCATCTCCCGCGCCGGCACCGCCTCCTTTTTAAACAGCAACCAAAACGCCTTCACCACCCGCACCGCCGCCTATGTCGTCCAAGACAACTTCCCCCCCGGCATCATCAATCGCAACAACGGCCCCCTCACCGGAGTCAACTTCTCCCACCTCCCCTACTCCGACGTGAACCGCTTCCGCGCCCCTCCTTTCCCCGACTACACCCTGCTGGCCGCCTTCCCTGACATCACCACCAACATCCTCGGCAACCCCATCCTGAACACCTCACTCAGCGGATTTATCGGAGGCGTCCCCCTCTACAAACAAGGCGTCCTGGTCGGCGGTGTCGGCGTCACTGGAGATGGAAACGACACCATCAACCCCATCTCCGTCAATGCAGCAGACGTGGATGAAGATGTGGCTCTGGCCGGCCAGATCGGCTTCGAACCTGCCCCCTCCATCCGCGCCAACCGCGTCTTTCTCGAAGGTATCAGCGTTCCCTACGTCCGTTCCACCACCTCCCTGCCCAACCCCCTGGCTCCGGTCGGTGCTGCCGTTGCTGCCTTCCCCATCAACGCCTCACCCCTCCCCGCTTCCTATCCCCTCATCCCCAACGCCTACCCTCCCGCCACTTTTGCCGGAGTCAACGGCGAACTCCGCGCCCCCATCATCTCCGATCCCAACGTCACCGCCAGCAGCCTCACTGCCGCCGATGTCAACAACATCATCGAAGCTGCCGTGGAACGTGCCCTCATCACCCGCTCCAATGTCCGCAACCCTATCGGCGGCCCCACCTCCATGTGGATCGCCGTCGTGGGAAATGCCAACAACAATGCCGTGGCTCCTCCTATCCTGGGCATTTTCAAAATGCCCGACGCCGTCACCCGCTCCTGGGACTTCGCTGTGGCCAAAGCCCGCACCTGCGTCGGCTTCTCCAGCACCAACTTCGCTTTCTCCAGCCGCACCGTGGGTTTCATGTCCCAAAACTTCTACCCACCCGGCATCAATGGCACCGCACCCGGCCCCTTCCGTGGTCTTCAGGCTACCTACTCCAACAGTGCTGTGCTGGTCGCCCCCAACTCTTTCTTCCGCAACGGCATCACCATTTTCCCTGGAGGCCAACCTCTCTACCGCGACGGCGTCCTCGTCGGCGGAATCGGAGTCAGTGGCGACGCCATCGATCAGGATGACTTGGTCGCCGCCGCCGGCACCGCCGCTCCGCAGGCGGACGGCTCGGGAAACTTTGTCGCCCCCGCCAATGCCAAGGCAGATCGCTACGCCTTCCGCGGCGTTCGCCTCCCCCTCGCCAAATTCCCCCGTCAACCCGTGCGTTAAGGAGACACTGATTTAACCGCCAAGACGCGATGACCGCTAAGAAAGAAAAATAAATTCCTCTGTAAAAACTGGCTTTCTTTGCGATCTTTGTGTCTTTGCGGTTTGATTGCTTTTAATCAGCGGTTCCTTAAGCCGGGGGGAAAAGTTTCGGGTTCCGGGTTTCAAGTTTCGAGTCCTCCTCAGTTTTTACCCTGATTCCTCAAGCCACAACTTCCTTCCTAAAAAAGTAAGCTGTCCTCTTCCGTAGCACGAGCATCCAACCCGCTAGCTCGGACCTCCCCCTTCGAAATCAGAAATCAGAAATTAGAAATCTGCACCCCGCCTAAAGTGACTGGCTGACCAAGGACGTCCGCCGAAATATAATACCGCTTGATCCTCGATCTTCTGTAATTACCTTTGATATCATATTTCTATGAATCGAAAAACAATAACAAACCTGGCCTGCCTTTTGGGCATAGCGTTCATACTGTTATCCTGTAAGCAACCACAACTGGCTGAGCCCAAAACCAATCCTGGCAAAGAATTGGTCATGAAGGCGATTGATGCACATGGCGGCATCCACCAATGGAAAAACAGTGGTGCTCTCCATTTTCGGTGGAAATATGACATGACGGATAAAGGAGTTGTTGTCGACTCCATTCAAACGGTTGACCTCAACACATTTGAAGCCATTCACAAGATTCCTGATAGTTCAGTC
>JAAUTS010000193.1 GCA_012031345.1 Blastochloris sp.
CAATGACATGGTTCGGCAATTTCCTGCGGAGCGCGAGACGCTCCCATGGCCTCCGTGTGCCTGCGACGATTGCCGTGAATGGGTGGACGAAACTGATCAATTTCAACGCATAGGTTTTCATGGAAAAATAATCTGCATGAGATGCGCTGCATTTCTTTTACCGAACGTCCGTCATGACCCGCGCGCGAAGCGCGTTGGGTCCATGACATGGTTCGTCATTCTTTCTCGTTTTTTTCTATTGTCACCTTTTTTAGCGGTCCGCCGTCAAAATCGTAGTGAATTGAGTGATCGGAATATTCCAGTCGAATCCAGTCATGCTTCGCCCCGAAAAACTCAGTCTCACCTTCAGTTGTTTTGAGATTATTTTCTGAGGCGAAATTCCGAACATCCTGTTTTGATCCGAAAATCGGGATATCTGAGTTGCTGAGATCTGCTGGAGTATTCCCATCATCTTGATTCAGAGAAAGGAAGATGGTTCTCAATATCTGATGGTCGTCAAATCTGAGCTGCAATCCTAGGTCAAGGCAGGTCGCCCAATACTGGTCAGGAATGTTCTCGTGAGATCGGTCAAAGTCATAAATCACCTCCATGTCATGAGTCTCCAAGAGATCAAGCAGCTCGTCTGATTTGAGAGCTTTACCAAGATAGGAGAGGAAGTTCATTTTCAGACGAACGTCACTCATCTGCCACGGAGCGAAGCGGAGTTGGCAGAATGAGCTTGTTCGACTTTATTGTTTGAATGTTTCAAGAATCTTGTCATCCCACTTAAAATCCGGCTTCCATTTTCCTGGCTCCGGAAAATTAGTGCGGCAATAGCCGCGCTTATTTTCAAAATCAAATACTGCATGAGGGTATTTATTAATGAGTAAGCATGCCTTTTGGCCATCGCTAGACCACACAATGCTGACAACAGATTCCTTATCTTTGTCTGTTACATTTTTGACATTGTATATGTGCATTGCTTCGAGGATTGGATTTCTGCCTGCCTCCTTTTCCTTCGCATCTAATGCGTAGAAATAGGCTGTCTCTGCGTCGTCTTCAAAAAAGACAATCCACTTCCCCTTGGGTGACTCCGAATCAACTAGGGTTTCTTTCCGGGGAAATATGAAGTCATAACTGAAGCTTTCTTGAATTCCGGTTCAGCGTGAATCAGGCATATTGAGAGCGCCAGCGCAATTATGCTGAGAGAGTATTTCATATTTTTGTCGAACGTCCGCCGTCAGCCACCCCTGCCCGTGGCGCGGCTCCTGCCAGCGAGCGAAGCGAGAGCAGGAGACGTGACGCGGGTAGGGGTTGGCTGGACGGCATGGTTCGCTTTTTTGGTTATCTCATATCTTAGGGTTGTCACGATATCATCAAAAGAAAACCCTGCTGCTGCAAGTGGAGTCTTCGACTCTATAAACTCACGCCAGATAAAAAGGGTAAAATCCGCAGCATCAGGGGTGGTTCCGAAATCGGGGTTGTAGAGAGAATCAAGGTAGCGGTAGCGAGGATGCTCTTTCAGCATATCCTTTATCCATGAATAGATAGGAATAATGTGAAAATGCAGGGCAAAACCAGGAGTGACTCCATAACGGCTTGTAAAAATGTAATCTGGTTTGAAGCAAACTTGGATGCCCTTTGTGGCCTTTGAAAGAATCGGGCCAAGCTCTGTCAACGCGGCTTCGGAAAGATCATGAAACTCTGATCCGCCGGAAACTGGAGAAAGCATGAGATACCCAGGAATTTTGGCGTCCAAATTGTGATTCAGAATCCAATGAGGGGAGCGTAAGATGATGGAGCTTTCTGGAGGTGTGAATCCCATAGGGTTTGTTTTAGCGAACGTCCCCAGTGAGCTATCCCTGCTTGCTTCTGGCATCCGAGCCTGCTCCGCAGGCGAAATGCCAGAAGTCCCGCAGGGACAGGGATTAGCTCGACTGGCTCGTTAGCATTCTATTTCGTTTCTTGTAAGCTCAACCATCGTTTGATACTGCGCCAACGCTGAATGATAACGTGCTTCTTTGAGTAGCATCACTACGTTCTGAATCCTCGGCCACATCGCCATCAAGATTTCAGTAGAGCGACCAGAGCGTTCGATCTCTTCGACGATTGGCGGCGCAATCCTATAGTATTCTTCGACCAGTCGTCTTCCGGTGGATGTCTTGAGCAACACATTGTCTCTGAAGCTTCGCAGAACCATTAGCTCTTCGCAGTTATCGTCCAATCCTGCGTGAACAACACACGCGGTGGTCAAGAAGCAACCGCCGCTTGAACTGCTGCTATCATCCTGATCTTTAGTGTGTCTCCATCCCTCCTTGTATGCCTTACGGTCTTCAATCTCCTTGTCATCGTAGAATCCAAGGGGATGCTCATGTGGTGGATCATACTTGCCTTTGGATGCATCTTCTTGTCCGTCATTGTGGTGACCGCCGGTATCTCCTCGCTTTGCCATTGTGGTGTCCTTTCGTTTGGTTTGGTTTATTTGCTAACGTCTAGCTCATCCACGGCGGGGATGGAAGCCCGAATTCAAATTGGAGCGTTACCCGCCGTTGGATGGAGCGTCTTGTTAGCCTCTTTTGAGTTCGTGGATTTTCTTGTCGATCAGGTGCTTCGCATAATCCTTCCCGCTCCTTGTGAAATCTCCTCGAGTGTAAGCATAATTGAATCCAAGTCGTTTGAAAGCAAAGCCAAACATCGGATCTGGCTTACCTCCTACGGTCATGCAATTATCCATGAGTGCACTGATCTCAGAATAGGAAAATAAAAGAGTGCAATCATGATACCAACTCGGACCAATCTTGGTCGTCTGGTCAGCCTCTCTCGGGTAGAACCCGATCAAAGCGAAATAGTCGGCGTCTGGCGAAGGCACAAATCGGTTAAACCATGTGTAGTAATTGTATCGGACGGTCGTCTTGCGCTTCGGGGGAGTCCCCATGTAGGTGCGCGACGCCTTGACTTGGATTGTAATCGCTCGGCGCTTAGAGGAGCTACGGTGCAGAAGCGTGATGTCCACACCCTTCTCTTGGCGAGAAACAGGAATGTAGGTTGAGTAGCCTTCGGATCTTGGGCATAGCTTCTGCAGTCGCTCGCAGACGACGTATTCAGGCCATTGAAGTGTGAAAACGGGATCCATATTCTTGGGCTAACGTCCGTGGTCAGCCAGCCACTGGAGCCGAAGGCGGAAGGGGCTTGGCTGGACCACATGGTTCGGGAATCTTTCTATCAGGTTGACTGTAGTCTGGCATGTCAAAAGAACGGCTATCGCCGGAGGGTGATGGGGATGATGTGGTCTGAGTCTGGGCCGTGGCCGTATCGAAGATCTGTTGCTTCATCACCATTTCCTTTGTTTTTGTTCCTTGCCGAACGTTACCGGTCAGCCGCGAGCCGAAGGCGAGTTGGCTGAACCGGCTGGTTCGCTTTTAATCTGTTTGTATGGTCTTTCAATAAATCCAGATCCTTGCTTTGTAGCCCTTGCTGATCGCAATGTGCAATAACGTGCTGTGAGGCCTCGATCAAAATCCGATGAAGATCTGTAAGAATGGGGACACCTGCGGAAGATTCATCTTCTGTCTTGTTTATGCTTAGGCCGAACGGTCCATCCATAAATTGCCATCTCACTTTAAATCTGCTGGGCTCCTCGAGCTGTAGCAAGGCATCTGCCCACCACCCGAGAATGATAACGGGGAAGTCCGACCAATCATTCTCCGGGTAGGGCTGTCCTCCGAGATTCAAGAAAATGACCCCGGTCACATTACCTCCTTTATGAATTTGGCGGAAAGTTTGGAGATCGAGGGAAATCATATCTTTAGCGAACGTCGGTGGTCAGCCAGCCGCTGGAGCCGGAGGCGGAAGGGGCTTGGCTGAACCACCTGGTTCGGTGGTTGTTTCATATATCGATAAATGGACCAATGACTAATAAACAAACATGATACAGGCCAAATAAGAATATGAGTCCTGCCAGAACTGCTCCTAACCACCAAAGTCTTTCCAGCCAAATGCTAGGCCTAGATGGAAGTTCTTCGCGGTAATATATAATACGGTCATACAAAGATTTTGTATCCAGGAAGTCTCTATCGTCTAAATAATCCTTCAATTTTGCATCAAATATATCTGAAGGGATAGCAATAGAAATATTATTTTCCTCTAACTTAATTTTTGCATCCATTTTTTTTGCCGAACGTCAACCGTGTGCCACGCGCGTTTCGCGCGTTGGCTCAACGGTCTGGTTCGATCTTTTCATTTGGGGCCGTCTCCCCAGTAAATTCCAACTAAAGCCATTTTTTGCTCCCTGATATCTGTAATTTTCTCAACGGACAGCATGAGCAACATCTTTTTTTCTTCGGAAGGCCTCTGAGGCACATAAAGACCCATCTTGGGAAGTTGAAACTCAAAATGACCCTTGGTCATCCATCTGGCACTTATTACCTGACGTGTCTTGACCTCATAACGGATGGCAACATCTTGTTCGGCAAGCGTATCGTCTGTAAGTCGTGCAAAAATGGTGGCAAAATCTGGGTTATCGCTTGCGATCCGTTCCTCGGAAAACTTCGCAGCATAGCGATACCCTGGATAACTCTCCGCAATAGCTAAAGACAGTGTTACGACCACTAAGGCAAGGCTGAGATAAATTTTTTCATTTTTAAATCGAACGTCCGTGGTCAGCCAGCCACTGGAGCCGAAGGCGGAAGGGGATTGGCTGCACCACATGGTTCGATTTTATCTTTTCTTTAGAACCGTATAATTGTTTTCAATGAATCGATCGATTGGAATGCCTGATAAAGTGGCACCTGAAAACCATCCTATTAAGGTTCCCCAAATGCCAAAAACGGATCCGATCAAAGCGAAAGGTATACCTAGTGCAAAACATCCCAAGAGCATGAGTGGCCAATAGAACCATCGATGACAGGACTTTAGAGGCACCGAACAGATCGGGCAGGAAAATCTGCCGAAAGGCGCGTTGAAATATTGTCCCCAACCAAGTCTAAAATTTTCCGAACACTCTGGACATTTCATGTATTTATCGAACGTCCGTGGTCAGCCAGCCACTGGAGCCGAAGGCGGAAGGGGCTTGGCTGCACCACATGGTTAGGCATTTGGGTATTTTCCCACTCATAGAATCCATATTTCTTAGAAATTCTTTTGATCCATAAAGTCATGAATAGCCCAAAAGAATACCTGCAAATAATGCACATAATAGG
>JAAUTS010000194.1 GCA_012031345.1 Blastochloris sp.
CTTCCGTTTGCCAGAGTTGGGTCAGCCTTCCATCGTTGCGGTTGTTGGCGCAGAGCACTTGACCCTTTTGTTGGAGACTCTGCCCGGAAGAGCTCGGGTCATCTGACCGGAATCGTAGCTGGCCCGATCCATGTGCAGGCCGGACTTACTCCAGTCTTGGCCAGGCTGTTGTTGGACATAGACCGGGCTGGTCCATTGATCTTCAACTTTTTCATCCACTCCGGCCATGACAGGCACCGTGTCATTAATCCAGCGGGGAAAGTGATTTCGACCTGGTCTCGTAGTATTATAAAACTCAATATCGGAGGAGACGTCATGAGCCAGTGTCCAATCCTCAATCATCAGGTCGGTGGTGACATTCCCGACAGGTTCGAGTGATCCCGAACATTTAAGACTGATCCGTTTCCCGGCGCGGCTGGATTTAAGCGTATAGGAAGTGGGACCAGTTCCTGATCCAACTCCTTCATGGTAAAAAATCGGTTGTCCTGTGTAAGCAGCTTGATTATTCTCCCAATGCACACCAGACAGATAGGATTCAAAATGCTGAAACTCTTCTGAAGTGAGCACGGCCAGATAAGATATAAACCCAAAGATTCCTCCATTGGCATCTACGGAGGTGCTTCCACTCATCCATTCGCCATAGCTGTAGGCAAGCACTAGGCTGTCAGATCTCAGCATATTATGAACCACAGGATTGAGGGTCTTTGCTGCAGTTTGATTCGGCCTCCAGTCAAAAGCCTGCCATGTAACAGTGTAATGGTTGCCATCCGACAAATAGATGTCCGTATAGACGTTGCCAGCCACCCGGCCATCATCGCCGATTCCTGCAACATTGACGAGATGGTTGTAGGCGCCAAAACCTTGAGCTACCAAAGAACCAACAGGAATCACGCTTTCTTGGCCCTGGTTCCATAGGTAATGATTCGGATAAACTTTACCCTCATAGAGTCCCTGCTCATCCTGCCCAGCCTCTTGGGTTACAGTCATGCCTGTGTTGTTGAGGTAAATGCCATAGCGGGTTTCTCCTAGGTCGATCAGGGCGTAGCTGGGCAGTGCGGTGCGGGGATGTTTGAACACGGGATCATAGACGACAGCGTCCAGGTTGTCTAAAACACCGTCATTATCCGTGTCGGGTTTGTTGGGGTCGCCGCCGTAATATTTTTCGTCAAAGTCATTGAGGTCGTCGCCGTCGGTGTCAACAAGTTGAGGGTTGCTTTTAAAATCAAGCTCCTCGGGGTCGATCAGCCCGTCGCCATCGCTGTCGGGGGAGTTGGCGGGGTAGGCTCGTGCCTTGGGCGTGGGAGCCGAGTTCAGCGCGGGGCTGGGGTGGACGGCGCGGACACGGAAATGTTGGGCTTGGAGTTGGCCTAGGGCGAGGCTGAGGTGGAGCAGCAACACGAAAATGGTTATAGCTCCCAGGCGGGACGGGGAAGGCATCTGGCACAGATGCCCTTGTTTCTCCCCCGTGTGGTATATTTTAAATGCTTTCTTCATCCCGCAGATGAAGGAAGGCATAAAGGCGGGTTGCAACCGCTCTATGCCGGTGGCTTGGAGATCCTAGACGGCCTAGCTCGTCTGTAAGGACAGAGCGTTCTGTAGCTAGATCCCAGCCACCCTCCGGTTTATTAACTCGAACAGTTGCCAGAGCCGGGACTCCAACTCCCGAGCTCGTAACACAAGGAAGAGTATACCATGTCTGAGCCCATTCGCCATCTTGGAATTGATGTCTCCAAAGCCCTGCTACCAAGCGGGAGAACTCGACGGAGGGGTAAGGGAGCTTCATGAGGTATTTTTGGTTTTACGGGCTTGTTTTTGGGCCTCTTCCTTCCAGGCGCGCAGCAGGGCGGTTTTCTTTTCGGCAAGCTGGCTTTGCTCGGAGATGGCATCCAAAACCTCCTTGGCTTGTCGGCGTTCACCTTGGGTGGCCAACAATTTAGCCAACCTCAAGCGGGCGAAGTCCTGGCCCGTGGGATCGCTGGCTGAGCGGACTAATTCCTCGTAAACACTTCGTTGACCGGAAAAGTCACCCGCCTCGACATAAACCCGCAGAGCGCGGGCCAAGGTGGCCTCGCGACCCAGGGCTGAGTCAGGCAAAAGAGGGACTTGATGAATACGCGGGAGCAGATGTTGATTAAGTAAAGTGACGGCCAAGGGGAGGTTTCCGGTTTCGATCTGGATTTGCTGAATTTGCAGGCAAAAGTCAGGCAGGGCTGACGTGTGCCGGAGAGCAATTGCCGCCCGCTCTGTTCCAGACGGCGGCTGAGATCCGAGGAGAGCAGGTTCCTGGTCTCTGTCGGCAATTGTTGAAGAAAGGAGGGTGCCTGCCGGGCGAGGGGTTGAAGTGTGGCGGGAAGTTGCGCGGCTACGGCCTCGGGTAGAGCCACACCGAAAAGTCGTGCAGGGCCTGGGGGGAAAGCTGTTCCCGTGGGATGAGTAAACTGCCGTAAGGGGATTGGATGCGGAGCTTGTTTTTTCGACCGAGGCGGAGACATAAGGCATGGGGGT
This sequence comes from Blastochloris sp., assembly GCA_012031345.1. Taxonomy (GTDB): domain Bacteria; phylum Verrucomicrobiota; class Verrucomicrobiia; order Methylacidiphilales; family JAAUTS01; genus JAAUTS01. Next base: position 2,506 of record JAAUTS010000194.1, read on the forward strand.
GCCGTCGGCCAGGAGAAGAACCTTTTCCTCGGGGGAAGCCTCGGTGGCTACTGGAAGAGGCTCAGATTGGGCGATGACTTGAGTCTGGATATAAGAAAACAAAAATAAAGCAGGCAAGCACCGGAATGTGCTGGGGAACAGCAAGGCGTGGAAGCCAGCGGACATGGGATGATTTATGCCTACTCATAACATAAAGAAGCAAGTAATTATCCGCATGACTGTGAATAACCCCAAGAAAGCAAACACAACTATGTGAGGTTCAATATCTAACAAATTGTGGCAATTAGGTGAAAATATCGCCGATTAATTGGTGAGATCATAACAAATGCCTTATAAAGCTCACGCACCTGCCTTACAATCTATTATGTGGAAAGTTCCCTTCTCCTTATTTACGACGCCGCCGGGGTGCTGCACTTGCTCACCCCGGCTTGGTCAGCCCTTCAGATCTTATCCCGCCAACTCAACATACTGCCATCCTGTCAGTCTCTTTTGCTTCCCGGCCAGAATCTCCATTCCGTCCAGAAAGTTCACACACTCACCCTCAGCCTCCCGCCAAAATGTTGCCCGGTCCGTGCCCAGCGATTTCAGGCATCGACCATGATCCAGCCATGCCGCGCTCAAGGCTCCATAAAACAGGATCTGAAAACTCAAAAGCCAAAGCTGCCGCAGCACAGGCATCATTCTTCCATACTGCTCCGCCAATTTCTCCTGATGAAACCGGACGTGAAAGGCCTCATCTTTCAACAACAGCCCACATACCTGTTTCAAAGGCAGATCGCAGGTTCCTTCCTCCACTTTGCGGTAATACGCCGTGCCAACCAACTCTGCAATCACCAACACCTGAATTTCAAAGTGTAATCCCAGCAACTTTCTCACCACCCTAAACAATCCATGAGTCCAATGGCGGCGGATCAAGTGACCACCCAAACGACAGGTCACCTCCGCCAGCAGCCGGGCATGTTCCTTCTCCTCTTCCACAAAAAGGCGCAAGGCCTCACCGTAACTTTCCGCCTCAGGATCCTTCGGATCCACATTTTTAAAAAGGAAACTTCCACCCCCTGTTTCACCCAGTTGAAAGTGGGACAAGGAGCGGGCCAGTTCCTTCGCCCGTTCCGCTTCTTCCGTCCGGGCCGCACACCACTCCGGCTCCGATCGATTCACCCGATTTTGTTGATAATACGCCACCCAGTTTTTTGCCTTCATGATCTTCCTTTCGTTGTTGTTGTTGTTGTTTTTCGCTGAAATTTATAAGCCTTCGCTCCACATCATCTATGGTAATCTCCAAGGTGGAAGTGCCCGCCGTCAACCCAACCTTCCCGACTCCCACAAACCATTCCGGGATCAGCTCAAAAGCAGATTCCACCGACTCGGCCCGACAACCCAAGGCACGGGCGGTCAGCAAAAGTTGTTGGGTGTTGTTACTGTCCCGTCCACCCACCACCACGATCATGTCCGCCTCCCGACAAAGATCGCGCAAGGCCGCCTGGCGATCTTTGGTCGGTTGACACACGGTGTCGCAAAACACCACCGCCTGCCCCCAGCTCTGGCTCGAATTTTTTCCAATAACTTAAGCACCTGTTCGAGGGGTTGTGTCGTCTGGGCAATCACCCCCAGATCAACCTTTTCCGGCAGATCTCCTAAATCTTCTTCCCCGCCAATCACCGTAACTTCGGGATAATCCCCGATCAAGCCACGCACTTCCACATGCGTCCGGGTGCCTATCACCACGGGATGCAATCCCTGCCCCACCAATTCCGCCAGTCGCACATGAGCGCGATGCACCAAGGGGCAGGTCGTGTCGTGAAGACGTAATCCCTGCAACTTCCACTGCATCCTCTGTTTTTCCGAAACACCATGTGCAGTGATGACATGGACCCGTTCTGGCCGGGCCCTCTGTTCCTGTTCCGGGTCCAATTCGTGAACTCCCGCCTCCCGCAACTGCTCTCGTAACACCGGATTATGAACCAAGGCCCCTAACACCGCCGTCTCACCTTCCTGCGCCAACTTTTCCACCTGCACCAGTGCATCTCTGACCCCAAAGCACATCCCCATCTGTTTCGCACGTATGACTTTCATCAATCTTTCCTCTCTTTATTTAGCTTTGCATCACAAAGCGATTGCTTAAATTTTTTTACTCTTTCCCTTTTTGATAATCTGTTCCAAAACCGTCAGATAATCCCGGAAAGCCTGCCGCCCCCGGCTCGTCAGGGCATAACGGGTTTGGGGCCGTTCCAAAATCTCCTTCGTCACCGAAACCAATCCTGCTTCATGAAGGGTTCTTAAATGCGATACCAGGTTGCCATCACTCATTTTCAATTCCTCCTTCAACTCTTGAAAGGGCCACTCCGCCCGAGATGCCAACAGGGTCATGATGGAAAGTCTCCCTTTCTCATGTATCACCCGGTCCAGCTTGGAAAAATCCACCATGTCAGAGACCCTGCCTTCTTCCCGCCAACCAGGTCCAGACACCATAAATGAGATGGAGCAGACCAAATCCCAGCCCCATGGCCAGCGAAGCGCTTTGGATTGACCCACTCATCGCCAGTTCAGGCACCAGCAGCATCAACACCGCCCCCAACAAAACAAAAGCCTGGCCCAAACGACGAATCGAGACTGGCGCAAACTCCCGCGTGGAGAGCAATCCCAAGCCATAAAAATATCCAAA
>JAAUTS010000037.1 GCA_012031345.1 Blastochloris sp.
GGTGATGGAAAGCAAGGCTGGAGGGGGGGAGGTAGTTTCTAGTTACGGGTTGGGAGAAAAACACACCCGGAAGCGGGCCTTCGGCCCTTTCTGCCCCTCTTGATATAGGGGATGGGGAGGCAGTTTCTAGTTACGAGTTACGGGTTTCGAGTGGGAAGGGTTCACGCGGAGGCGCGGAGACGCGGAGAGGGGTGGGGGAAATTTCTGATTTTTAATCTCGGATTTTTTGATTACTGAAAAAGGGGAAACACACCCGGAAGCGGGCCTTTGGCCCTTTCTGCCCCTCTTGCTTAGAGGGGACGGGGCGCTTAGGATTTGAGTTTGGTGGTGTTGAGGATTTTGAGGGCTTTGGGGACGTTGGAGGGGCGCAGGATGAGGAGGCCTCGCTTGGATTTGGGGCTGGTGGCGCAGTAGGCGTATTCGATGTTGATGCCTGCGTCGGTGAGGCTTTGGGAAATTTTTTGGAGGCTGCCGGGTTTGTTGTCGCCATCAATCATGAGGACGTCGTTTTCGACGACGAGGACGCCGTGATCTTCGAAGACCTGGAGGGCGCGTTTGGGATGGTCCACGATGAGGCGGACGACGGAGTGGTCGATGGTGTCGGAGGTGCTGATGGCGTAGATGTTGATTTTGGCTTCACTGAGGACCCGGCAGACGTTGGAGAGGGTGCCGGGTTTGTTGGCCAGGAAGAGGGCGAGTTGGTTGGCGATTTCCATGATGAGGAGGTGAGGCGATGCGCAGGTGGAGCTTGCGGGGTCAGGTTTTGACCGGGCTGGGTTCCTTGGCGGGGGTGGCGACCTTCCAGAAGAGGTTTTGGTAGCTGTCCCAGTTGGCCAGGATGTCTTTGGCGGTTTTGCTTTCGGTGGCTTCGAGGTGTTCGAAGAGGAGAGCCTGGAGCCGGGTCACGTCTTCCTCCTGATCGAGTCGGCTGAGTTGGATCATGCCCAGGTTGGCGCGCTCGTTGAATTTGGAATCCCGGTCGAGGACGTAGGCGACACCGCCGGACATGCCTGCGGCGAAGTTTTTACCGGTGGGACCGAGGACGACGATGGTGCCTGCGGTCATGTATTCGCAGCCGTGGTCACCGATGCCTTCGACCACGGCGGAGGCACCGCTGTTACGGACGGCGAAGCGTTCCCCGGCGGTGCCGTAGGCGAAGAGTTTGCCTCCGGTGGCACCGTAGAGACAGGTGTTGCCACAGATGGAGTTGGTGGCGGGGTCGAAGCTGGCTTCGGGGGAGGGGACGAGGGCGATGATGCCGCCGTTCATGCCCTTACCGACGTAGTCGTTAGCTTCTCCTTTGAGGGTCATCTTGACGCCTTTGACAAGGAAGGCGCAGAAACTCTGACCAGCGGAGCCTGTGAGGGTGATGTTGATGGTGCCTTCCGGGAGGGCTTCGTCGCCGTTGCGGTAGGCGATTTCTCCGCTGAGCTGGGTGCCGATGCTGCGGTTGAGGTTGCGGACCTTGTATTTGAGGTTGATTTTTTTACGGGTCTGCAAGGTGCTTTTAACGTCCTGGAGGATGCGTTCGTCGAGGCACTGATCTTCGCGCTTTTCGTTGCTGGCCCAGGTGTGGTAGCGGGGTTTGAGTTCGTCAATCTCAGGGACGTGGAGGAGGGCCTTGAGGTTGAGGGTGTTGGCTTTGGGATGGTCGGGGATGGAAATTTGTTCCAGATATTCGGTGCGACCGATGAGTTCGTTCATGGTGCGGACGCCGAGGGAGGCCATGATTTCGCGGACTTCCTGGGCAACGGCGTTGAGGTAGTTGACCACACCTTCGGCCGTGCCTTTGAATTTGCCCCGGAGTTTTTCGTCCTGGGTGGCGATGCCGACGGGGCAGGTGTTGAGGTGGCATTGACGGACATAGACGCAACCGAGGGCGAGGAGGGCGACGGTGCCGAAGTTAAACTCTTCCGCACCGAGGATGGCGGCGATGACGATGTCGCGTCCGGTGCGCATCCCGCCGTCGGTGCGGAGGGTGATGCGGTTGCGGAGGTCGTTGAGGAGGAGCACCTGTTGGGTTTCAGCAACGCCAAGTTCCCAGGGGCTGCCAGCAAACTTGATGGAGGAGAGCGGGGAGGCGCCTGTGCCGCCGTCGTGACCACTGACGAGGATGACATCGGCGTAAGCCTTGGCCACGCCTGCGGCGATGGTGCCGACGCCGGCTTCAGCAACGAGTTTGACGCAGACTTTGGCGCGGGGGTTGACCTGTTTGAGGTCGTGGATCAACTGGGCCAGATCCTCGATGCTGTAGATGTCGTGGTGGGGCGGGGGCGAGATGAGCATGACTCCGGGGGTGCTGTGGCGGAGGCGGGCGATGATGGCGGAGACTTTATGGCCGGGGATTTGGCCACCTTCTCCGGGCTTGGCTCCCTGGGCCACTTTGATTTCGATTTCTGTGGCACTGGAGAGGTATTCAGCGGTGACACCGAAGCGGCCGGAGGCGACTTGCTTGATGCTGCTGTTTTTGGAGTCTCCATTTTCCATGGGGGTGAAGCGGGAGCGATCTTCGCCGCCTTCCCCGGAATTGGATTTGCCGCCGATGCGGTTCATGGCGATGGCGAGCATTTCATGGGCTTCGGGGGAGAGGGCACCGTAGGACATGCCAGCGGTGGTGAAGCGTTGGCGGATTTCTTCAACACCTTCGACTTCCTCGAGGGGCACGGCCGGGCCGGGCTTGAAGCGGAGGAGGTCGCGGATGGCGATGGGACGGTTGCTGTCGAGGGCTTTGGCGAAAGCGTCGTAGTCCTCGCGGCGGTTGGCTTTTTCTTCACCTTTCAATCCGGTGAAGAGATGGAGGCTTTGCAGCACGGGGGGGGTTACGGCGTGTGCTTCTCCGTCGCGGCGGAAGCGGTAGAAACCTTCCTGGGGCAATTTTTCCGGGAGAGGCTGTTGGGCGTAGCCGAGTTCATGACGGCGGAGGGTTTCCTGGGCGATATCGTCCAGTCTCAAACCACCAACGAAGGAGGGTGTGCCGGAGAAGCAGCGGGAGATGACGCTTTCGTCCAAGCCGATGGCTTCGAAGAGTTGGCCACCGTGATAGCTGGAGAGTTTGGAGATGCCCATCTTGGACATGATCTTGAGGAGACCTTTGTCGATGGAGGATTTGTAGTTTTTGATGAGGGCAGGCTCGTCGATTTCGTTGAAATCGCCGCGTGCTTTGAGGCGGGCGGTGAGATCCCAGATGATGTAGGGGTTGATGGCGGAGGCTCCGTAACCGATGAGGCAGGCGAATTGATGGACGTCGCGGGCTTCGGCGGTTTCGCAAAGGATGCTGACTTGCATACGCAAGCCGTTTTGGATGAGGTGATGGTGGAGGGCACCAACGGCCAGCAGCATGGGGATGGCGACCTGGGTGGGGCTGATGCCGCGGTCACTGAGGATGAGAAGGGATTTACCCTCCGCAATGGCTTGGCGGGCCTGGGTCAGAACGGAGTCGAGGGTTTTCTCAAAAGCACTGACGCCGCCCGACTTGTCAAACAAGAGCGAGAGGGTGACGGATTGCAAGGCGGTATCCTGGAGGCTGCGAATGTCGGCGAGTTCCGAATTGGTGAGAACTGGGCTGTCGAGCCGGAGTTGATGGGCGTGGGCGGGCGTCTCGCTGAGCCAGTTGGGTTTGGAGCCGCAATAGACCACGGTGTCCATGACGAGTTGCTCACGGATAGGATCGATGGGCGGGTTGGTGACTTGGGCAAAGAGTTGACGGAAGTAGTGGGCGAGGGAGCGGGGCCGCTGGGAGAGGGCGGCGAGGGGGGTGTCGTCGCCCATGGAGCCGATGGCTTCCTGCCCGGTCTTGAGCATGGGTTTGAGGATTAGTTCCACTTCCTCGTCATTGAAGCCCATGGCGAGGAGTTCTCCTTGGAGGGAGTCGGCATCGATAGAACGGGGAGCCAGGCTGGGGGCTGCCTTGGGGAGGGTGACGGTTTCTTGTTTGACCCAATCCGCGTAGGGTTGACGGGAGCTGACGAGTTCCTTGATTTCCCCGTTGCGCAGGAGTTGGCCCAGCTGGGTGTCGATGGCGATCATCTCACCGGGGGCGAGGCGACCTTTTTCAGCGACCTTTTTTTCCGGGATATCGGCCACACCGACTTCGGAACTCATGATGACGGTGCCGTCGTGAAGGACAGTATAACGTGCGGGGCGGAGGCCGTTACGGTCGAGGCAGGCGGCGATGAAGCGTCCGTCGCTGAAAACGAGGGCGGCGGGGCCGTCCCAGGGTTCGGCCAGGGTTTCGTGATACTCGTAGAAACCGCGCTCCTGAGGGGTGATGTGACTTTCCGAACGGAAGGCACTGGGCACGAGCATCATCATGCAATGGAGCAGGTCACGACCGGAATGGCTGAGGAGTTCGAGAGAGTTGTCGAGACTGGTGGAATCGCTGCCGCGTCTCTGATTGACGGGTTTGAGGTCGGCTACTTTCTGGCCCCAGAGAGGTGACTCGAGGGTAGCTTCACGAGCGGCGACCCAGAAGCGGTTACCTCGGATGGTGTTGATTTCCCCGTTATGAGCCAACATGCGGCAGGGTTGGGCGAGGGCCCAGGTGGGGAAGGTGTTGGTGCTGTAGCGTTGGTGGAAGATGGCGAGGGCGGTCTCGTAGAGGGGATCCTGAAGGTCGAGGTAGAAACGCTCGAGCTGGGTGGCGGTGAACATGCCCTTATAAACGAGGGTGCGGCTGGAGAGAGAAGGGATGTAAAACTCGGTGATCTTGTCCGTGCGCATACGGTTCTCGATCTGTTTGCGGCAAAGGAAAAGGGCGCGCTCGAAGGCGTCGTCGTCCATGAGTTTGGAGTCGGGACGAATGACAAAAAGTTGCTCGATGAGGGGGGCGGTGGCGGCGGCTTTGTCTCCCATGACATTTTTGTTGCAGGGCACAATGCGCCAGCCGGAAGGCACGAGGCCGTTGGCCTTGACGACTTCTTCGGAGACGGCGCGGCAGTGGGCTTGTTGGTAGAGGTTGTCCTTGGGCAGGAAAAACATGCCGATGCCGAGGTCGGAGTCCTGGAAGAGTTGTTGTCCGAGTTTTCCAATTCGCGACGGAACAGTTTATGGGGAATCTGGGTCAGGACGCCTGCGCCGTCGCCGGATTTGGCATCGGCATCCACGGCGCCGCGGTGGGCAAGATTGCAGACGGAGGTGAGGGCGGTTTCGAGGATGGAATAGGATTTTTTGCCCTGGATGTTGGCGACGAAACCGACGCCGCAACTGTCATGTTCCAGGTCCGGGTGGTAGAGACCTTGGGGTTCGGGGTAATGGGCAAAGCTGCGCTGAATAGACATAGTAAGTGACAGTAAATCTTTTGAAAAGTGACGCAAGTGATTTTCAGGGAGTCGGTGAAAAGAGAGCGATTCGTGTTCCAGTTTAAATAAATCGGCATGAACTTTTGGATGTCATGGCAAACGGAGCTTGGTTAAGGTGGAGGGATGTTGTTTAAGCCAGCGGAGTATTTGGATTTGACCCGGACGGAGCATGTGACCTTGTTTGATGCGGTGGAGAATGTGTGGGAGGTGCTGCCGCAGATTGAGGTTTATCTCAAGTTCCGGCTGAAGCCGGCGATTCTGGGGCAGGTGATCGGGAAGCCATTCATCAGCGATCAGGTTTTTTTGGGAGAGGGAAGTGTGGTTGAGCCGGGAGCTTGTATTATCGGGCCGGCGTGGATTGGGAAAAACTGTAAAATCCGGCATGGGGCTTATGTGCGGGAAAACGTGATTGTGGGGGACGGCTGTGTGTTGGGGAACAGTTGTGAGTTCAAGAATTGTATTTTGTTCGATCAGGTGGAGGTGCCGCATTTTTCCTACGTGGGCGATTCCGTGCTGGGCTACAAAGCGCATCTGGCGGCCGGGGTGATTCTTTCCAACCTGAGATTGGATCAACGCATGGTGCGGGTGGGTCGGGGGGAGAGTCGAGTGGATACGGGGCTTGAGAAAATTTGGGGCGGTGGTGGGGGACGGAGCGCAGATTGGATGTAATGCGGTGTTGAATCCGGGCAGTCTGGTTCCGCGCAACACGCATATTTTACCGTGTTCGGTTTGGACGGGGGTGGGGGAGGGTAGTTGCTAGTTTCGGGTTTCTAGTTACGGGTTACGAGTTGGGGAAGGAAGGGGCAACACACCCGGAAGCGGGCCTGGGGCCCTTTCTGCCCCCTCTTGATATAGGGGATGAGGAGAGCGGTTCCTAGTTTCTGATTACGGTCTTGTAAGTTCCAACTAAAGGGTCATTAGAGGATGCTGGATGGCGTTTTGAAAATGTTATGGTAGGCTTCGTATAAGGAATAGTGATTGACAGAAAAAATGAAAAACGTATTCAACGTAACAGTCATTTATCCATGACCACAATGTCCAGCGACTCGGAAAATTATTTCAAAAACTCTGCCCTCTACCGGGAGTTTTTGGCGGAGAGAGAAGAGATCCTCAAACACAAATGGATTGAGAGCGAGAAGTTGGGTTATGACATCGGCTTTGAGAAGGCGCTTCTTGACTGGATTGTCAAACACCGGGCCAGTTGGCGCGGCAACCGCAACCCTCATTCTCTGGAACAAAAACAAACCTGAGCACCCCATTACCCCTCGAACCAACCTTTAAGCGGGTCCCGTGAGGCCCACAAGGTAAGCAACGTGAAGAATCAGATCGTCCTCGACTCCAAATCCATCGAACGAGCCCTCAACCGGGTGGCGCACGAAATTTTGGAGTCTGTTCCTGACCATTTCCCCCTGGGTTTTGTGGGCATTCATACCAGGGGCATTCCGCTGGCTTACCGACTGCAATCGCTCTGTGCCAAATTTGAGCCCGGTCGTCCGGTCTTACCCGTGGGCAAGTTGGACATCACTTTTCATCGGGACGATCTTTCCAAGTCCCTGCCCCTGCCCAAGGAGACGGAGATTCCCTTCGATATCAGTGATCAGATGATCATTTTGGTGGATGACGTGCTCTTCACCGGGCGCACGATCAGTGCGGCGCTGAACGCCCTCGTCGATTTGGGTCGGCCCAAGACCACCCGTCTGGCGGTGTTGGTGGATCGGGGTCATCGCGAGTTGCCGATCCGGGCGGATTATGTGGGTAAAAATCTGCCGACATCCCTGGATCAATCGGTCAAGGTGAAGTTGCTGGAGACTGACGGGACGGAGGATGAGGTGCAGCTTCTTTGACATCATGAATTGGACACGCAAAGATTTGGTCGGCATACGGGGGCTCAGCGCGGAAGAAATCCAGCTTCTGTTGGACACGGCGGCTTCCTTCAAAAGCATTCTGGGGCGTTCGATCAAGAAGGTTCCTTCCCTGCGCGGGCGGACGGTGGTGAATTTGTTCATTGAGCCGAGCACCCGCACCCGCATTTCTTTTGAACTGGCAGCGCAACGGCTGAGTGCGGACGTGATCAGCATTTCCAAGGAATCCAGCAGCATCCAAAAAGGGGAGACCTTGAAGGACACGGCATTGAACCTTCAGGCTTTGAATGCGGACTTCATCATCCTGCGACATACGGCGGCGGGTTCCGCCCAGTTTCTGGCGGAGCGGCTTCAGTCCTCCATCATCAACGCGGGGGACGGTTCGCACGAGCACCCCACCCAGGCACTGCTGGACACCTTCACGCTTAGGGAAAATCTTGGGTCGGTGGAGGGCAAGCATGTGGTGATTGTCGGTGACATTCTTTACAGCCGGGTGGCCCGCTCCAACATCTGGGCACTGACCAAGCTGGGTGCGCGGGTCACTCTCGTCGGGCCCAGCACGCTGGTTCCCGATATGTTCAAACAAATGGGGGTGGAGGTGCGCCGGGATTTGGACGCGGTCCTGCCAGACGCTGATGTGGTGAACCTGCTGCGCATCCAACATGAGCGACAACAGAAGACAATGTTTCCCTCGCTGGGTGAATACATCGCCCTGTTCGGATTGACCGCTTCGCGTTTTAAAAAATGCAAGGAGAACGTGTTGATCATGCACCCCGGCCCGATGAATCGTGGGGTGGAGATCGCCAGTGAGGTGGCGGATGGAAAAAACTCCGTCGTGCTGGAGCAGGTGACCAACGGACTGGCGGTGCGCATGGCGGTTCTTTACTTGTTGAGTGGAGGCACGGCCATGACGGATGCCCCGAGCCCAGGAGATTCATGATGTCTTCCGAAACTTCAACAAAATCGCTATTGATCAAAAACGCGCGGGTGATTGATCCGGCGTCTTCCTACGATGCGGTGGCGGATCTGCGGGTGCATGGCGGGCGGGTGGTGGAATCTTTTCCCTCCGGGGTTCAGCCCAAAGAGATCGAGGCCAGCGGACTCGTGCTGGCTCCCGGCCTGATCGACATCCACGTGCATCTGCGTGAGCCGGGGCAATCGGCCAAGGAAACCATTCGCACTGGGACGGCGGCGGCGGCGGCGGGGGGCTTCACCACCGTGGTGGCCATGCCCAACACCAGCCCGGTGGCGGATTCGGTGGATGTCATTGCCTGGTTGAAACAACGCTCCCTGGAGACCGCCGTGGTGCATGTGCTGCCTACGGGTTGTATCTCCAAAGGCATGTCAGGTGAATTGCTCGCCCCCATCGGCTCCCTGGTCCGGGCGGGGGTGGTGGCTATCACGGACGACGGCCAGTGCATCCAAAGCAACGAGCTGATGCGACGGGCACTGGAATATGCCAAGATGTTTGATATTCCTGTTTTTGATCATTGTCAGGATTTCCTGCTCAGTGGCGGTGGAGTGATGAATGAGGGATACTGGTCCCATGTGCTGGGGTTGAAAGGCTGGCCAGCCATCGCGGAGGAGGTGGTCATTGCCCGGAATGCGCTCTTGGCTGAATTGACCGGAGCGCACGTGCATTGTCAGCATGTGACCAGCGCGGGCGGGGTGCGGATTTTGCGCGAGGCCAAGGAACGGGGGGTGCCGATCAGTGGCGAGGTTTGTCCGCACCACATCTGTTTGACGGATGAGATGCTTCAGGGTTACGACACCAACTACAAAATGAATCCTCCCCTGCGGACCCGCGGGATGTGAAGGCCTTGTTGGAGGGGATAGCGGATGGCACGATCGAATATCTGGCCAGCGACCACGCCCCGCACTGTGATTATGAGAAAGAAGTGGAATTTGACGATGCTCCCTTCGGCATTCTGGGCTTGGAGACGGAGCTGGGTCTTTTCCTGACCCACCTGGTCCACGCTGGAGTCATCTCCTTGCCTGACTTGATTGCGCGTCTGACCTGTCGCGCGGCGGACCTGATCAAGAGTCCGAAGGGCAGGCTCAGCGTGGGATCGGAAGCGGATCTGGTGCTGATTGATCCGGACTTGAAATGGACAGTGGATAAAAACAGCTTCCTATCCAAGTCGCGCAACACACCTTTCCACGGCATGGAGTTGACAGGTCGCGCCATCATGACCATTGTCGGCGGTCGGGTGGTATGGAGCTTGAAGAATGGCTTGGAAATTTGAACAACGGAGATTTTGGACATGAGCGCATTACTGGCATTGGAAGACGGTTCGGTGTTTCGCGGAGCATCCTTCGGGGCGGAAGGCACGGTCACGGGGGAGGTTTGTTTCAACACCTCCATGACAGGATATCAGGAAATTTTGACCGATCCCTCCTACAAGGGACAAATCGTGGCTCTGACCTACCCTGAAATCGGAAACTACGGGGTGAATGAGGAGGACGTGGAGTCTTACCAAGCGCATGTCAGCGGCTTCATCGTGCGGGAGCTTTCCCCCGTGACCAGCAACTACCGCAGCACTGGGAGCCTGGAGAATTATCTGAAAAAGAACGGCATTCCGGGCATCAAACACATCGACACCCGCGCCTTGACCAAGAAGCTGCGCTCCAGTGGATCGATGAAAGGAATTCTGACCACGGAAACCATGAGTGACGGGGAGGCCGTGGCGCGGGCCAAGGCCTGGCATGGCTTGGTCGGGGTGGACTATGTCAAGGAGGTCACCTGCGCCAAGCCCTACCGTTGGGACCCGGAAGGCAGGCAGGCAGGCACCTGGCGGGATTCCCATGAGTTGGCGGTGAATCCGTCCCTGGGCCAGTTGCCGGAGTTGAAGTATAAGGTCGTGGCTTATGATTTTGGTATCAAATACAACATCCTGCGCCGCCTGCGTGAGCAGGGCTTTGATGTGACGGTGGTTCCGGCGACGACTCCGGCCTCGGAAGTTCTGGCCATGCAGCCGGATGGGGTGTTCCTCTCCAACGGTCCGGGGGATCCGGCGGCACTGGATTACGCGCATCGGGCGGTTTCCGAGATTGTAGGCAAGGTGCCGCTTTTTGGGATTTGTCTGGGCCATCAGGTCATGGGTCACGCTCTGGGCGGGGGCACCTTCAAGTTGAAATTCGGACACCGGGGCGGGAACCAACCTGTCAAGGATCTGCTCACAGGCAAGGTAAGCATCACGTCCCAAAACCATGGCTTTGCTGTCGATGGCGAGAAACTTGATCCTGAACAGGTGGAAGTGACCCATATCAATCTGAATGACGGCACTTGCGAGGGCTTGCGTCATAAAAAGCATTCCGCCTTCTCGGTGCAGTATCATCCCGAGGCGGCACCGGGTCCACACGACGCCAATTACTTTTTCTCGGAGTTCCGTAATGAGATTGAACGCAGCAAAAAAGGCGTCTAACATCAATCATGCCTAGTCTCATTGCCAAATCCCCCGAGTTCGCCGGACAAAAGTTTGAACTGACCCAGAGCCTGATCTCGGTGGGTCGGGTGGAGGGGAACGACATTGTGCTGGGGCATCCCAGCGTATCGAGTCGTCACGCGGAGTTACGTTTGGACAGCGGGGATTATCGGCTGGTGGACCACAACTCCACCAATGGCACCAGGGTCAATGATGAACGGGTGTCGGATGTGATGTTGCGGAACTCCGACACGGTGATGTTCGGGAATATTCTTTTCAGTTACGTTTCGGAAAATGCGCTGGCGGCTCCACCGCCACCGCAGGCTTCGGCCAGTCTGCAAATCGGGGGGGAAGCTTCAGGACGCCCTGCCAATTTTACCAACCTGGCTCCCTTCCCCAAAGCCAAACCGAAGAAGGGAGCTTTTCCGCTCTACATTTTGGTGGGAGTGCTTTTGGCTTTGGGTGGGCTGGGTTATTTGGCGTATAAGATACTGTTGGGGTAGGGGGGGATGAGAGTTTCTAGTTTCTGGTTACGGGTTTCGAGTTGGGAGAAAAACACACCCGGAAGTGGGCCTGCGGCCCTTTCTGCCCCTCTTGCTTAGATGGGACGGGGGGAAAACACAACCGGAAGCGGCCTTAAGGCCTTTCTGCCCCTCTTGATATAGGGGATGATTTCGGGTTACGAGTTGCTGAAAACTGAACACTAAAAACTGATAACTCCGTGTTTAAGGAGCGGTTTCAACAGGACTACTTGGTGGTGTAGGCTTTTAGTAGGACGGGGGTTTCGGTGCTGGTTCCGGCGTCGTAAACGGTGAAGTTATGATTCCAGGAGGCGATCAAGGTGGAGTTGGGATCTTTGGCCAGAATTTGAATGACATGATAGCCGACCGGGATGTTTTGCAGGGTGATGGGGTAGGGGATTTCGGTGTATGTGCTGTGCAGGATGCCGTCAATTTTAACCTGGATGTCCTTGGTTTTTTTACTGGCGTGGAACCAAATTTGGACGGGTTCCGCATTGCTGTAGTAGGCCCCGGTTTTTGAGAACAGACCCGTGATGGCGAGGGAGTAGGCCCGTTTGGGTGTGAGGAGAAAACCCCGCAGTTGCCCGGAGGAGTTGCCGTAACCGACGATTTGTCGGAAGTCGTTGACCGCCGTGGCGGCTTGCAAGGTCCAGTTGGCGGGGGGAACCGTCATTTTGTTCAGGTCAAACATGCGACCGGAAAACCACCAGAAGGCCCGGTCCAACTCATTGAAGACAGGGGCAGCGTTGCTGGCCACCATGCCTGTGTTGTTGGTGGAGGTGCTGGAAGTGACCGGGGTGTTGTTGGAAACCTGGGCAATGCCGACGATGGACTGGAATTGGTTCATGCCCAGAGTTTTGCTGTAGTTGCCGCCGAGCGTGCCGAGGGAAACGGGGTTGATGCGGTCTCCCTTCCAGAGGACAGCCTGCTGTTTGTCATCCGAGGAACAGGAGCCAGCTTTTTCTCCGAAGATATTGGAGGCTTGAACTTCCGCGAAGGGATAACCTGGCAGAGTTCTCAAAGCCAGGGCGCGGGAAGCAGTGGCGGAGTAGGCGGTATCGGTGGCAGAGGTTTGTCCGTTGCCCACCACATGACTCAGATCCGTGATGGCTGTGGCACGGCGCAGGCTGGTCTCGGGCCACTTTTCCAGCCTTCCCTTACGAATCACCAATGCCTTGGGTTGAAGAGAGGCGTTGAGTTGGTAGCCCACAATATCCTGGGTGTTGTTCAAAGCCAGGGCGGTGGCGGACTTGGCCTTAAAAAGGATGTGGAGATCGGAAACGACGCCGAAACGATTCCAAAGACAGGCGTGGGCTTGGCCGGAGGCGGTGGTGGATTGACCAACGACTTCTCCGAGATCATTGATGTCATAGGCCTCGGAGTAGCCCCCGCCCAGATCGGAAAGGATCAGGCTTGGAGTCAGGACTGAGGAAGTGGCATCTAGAACCCAGAGCACCGCCTGTCGGCGTCCGTCCGCGTTGGCGGAGTAACCCACGATTTGATCCTTGTGATTGATGGAGAGGGCGGCTGAGGAGATGTCGCCGGGGAGAGGAGCCAGCTCAACAAAGCGGAAGGTGCCGGTCTGGCTCCAAGCTGAAGAGATCAGCACAAGACTGAGTAGGCAAATCAGGAGGAGCTTGGAGAACAGGTTCATGAGGGGTTCAGGAGTGGCTGCGGTTTTTTTGGCGTTGTAGTTGCCAACCCAAAAGAGCCAGGGCCAGCAGGATCAAGCCGTAGGTGCTGGGCTCGGGGATGGAGTCGAAAAAAATCGCCCCCACACCGACATTGCCATCCATCAACCCACGAGTGGCGAAAAGGGTGAGGGTGTCTCCAGAGTTGAGGCCGGTGACTTGAAAGTAGGTGTAATCGATTTGATTATTGGCGGGGGCCAGGCTGATCGGACCACTGTTACCGGAAGCACCCGCCAGACGTAGGGCGATGGGTTGATCTGCCGCGATGGTGTTGTCGTGCATGATGCCGATGAAATAGGTGTTGGTGGGGACGACGTTGAGGTTGAACGTGATGTTAAAGAGGGCGGCTTCTGTGTTGTTCATGACACCACTGCGGTAGGCATAGCCGGAGGGCAAATCGTCTCCAGTTGGGTCGAATAAATCATCAATGAGTTGGAAGGAAGAAGTGTCGGCGGCGGAGCCATTCGCACCAGCACTGGTTATGCTGGCGTAGTTGGGTGGAAGGAAGTCCGCATTGGTGAAAGGAAGAAGAGAGGTGTTGGTTGGAGTTGAGGGCTCAGCTTGGAAGAGATAGTAGCCGTCGGTGCCGAAGATATTATCCCCATCCAAGGCCGGGCTTTTGGGGATTCATAGGATCGGCGGTGAACCAGTTCGGACCGATATCATCCACATTGGTTCCGGCGAGGGAAATGGTGGCGGCGTCTGAGGCCAAGGGGCAGAGCAGGAGAAGAGCCAGCGAGGCGAGCGGGAGAAAACTCCGGGGCTGGCGAGGTCTGGGCTTTCCTGAAGTGGACATGGGCAAGGTATAACGTGGGGGTTGAAGGCTGGAAAGCCCAAAAGTTCTCGGTTCAGCGGGTCAAGGCCAGACTCTGGAGGGCGCGCTCGACTTTTTCCAATTTCAGTTTTTGTGAGAGTTGATCCTGGCGGGAAGTTTTTTTGAGCTCGGACTGAATGTTTTGCAGAGCTTCCTGAAGTTTCAGATCCCAGTCTTTGGGCCAGATTTTTTTGGAACTGAGACGGGTCAACTGATCGGACTGACGGGTTAATTCCATGGTGGCTTGGGCTGGGCTGGAGAGGCTGGAAGGATTTTCCAGCGGTAGGGTTTGAAGGATTTGTTGGCAAAGCCAGAGGCTGGATTCCCAATCGGCCTGTTCTTGGGGGTTGATCTTTTGTTGCTTGGACTGTTTTTGAGCCAGGTGGCCGGAGAGTTCGCGCAGGGCAGCGAATTGTCCCACGGCCCAGAGTTGGGGTTGACCCCAGATTTCCTTCCAGTGCCGGGGTTCGCGATCACTCAGCCCGGCTTGGTCGAAGTGCAGACGGGGATGCCCGGCGGCGACCAAGTCCTGATCGATGACCTGGTGACAGGCCACGCAGGTATTGCTACGGAGGTAGAGATCTTCCAAATCGCGCAGGCCGGAGCTGATGCGTTGGCTGCGGCTGTAGTCTGTACGGGTGTGGGAGCGGACCCAGTTTTCCGATGCGCCGTGACAACTTTCACAGGAAACGCCCTCCTCCGGGCGCAGGGTTTCGGTTTTGCGGGCGGCGGGCAGGGCAAGCATGGGGGCGTGGCAGGAGGTGCAACGGGAGTCCGTGGCGGGATTTTCGATCTTCAAACTTTCTGCCATGCGGGCGGAGCGGGCCGTGGTCAGGGAGCTGTGGGCCCGGGAGTGGCGATCGGCGCGAAACCAGATGGTGTGTTGTTTGCTGAGATCTCCGGCCCCACCATGACAGCCTGAAGTGGAGCAATTGACCGCGCCGATGTAGCGCCCGCCCTCGGCCCCTGACAAGTTCAATGAGGTCAGAGCCAGGAGGAACTGGCAGAAAAAAATAAAATGGATTCTTGAGCTTGGCATGGAGTCTGTTACTCAGGGTTGTACATGGTTGCCCCGCTATTGGAAAGCAAGGAAAGTAAATTGGAGAAAGGCGAGCCTTTATCCGGGGAGGATTTGCTGCGTTACCTGCCCGCCTTGAGCGAGGTTCCCAAGGGGGTGTTCACCAAATTTGCGGAGGGCGCAGCGGTCTTGCGCCGATTCAAGCCGGGGGAGATGGTGTGTCGGGAGGGGGATTTTGATTCCACGGCATTTTATATTGTCTCCGGATCGGTGGACATTTTCATATCCACGCCCCTGGCTCATGTGGCGACCCGGGCGGAGCGGGGTGGTTTTTTCCAGCGCAGTGTGGCCCGGATGAGAAGTTTGTTGCAGCAGGGGGAACGTTCCCCGGAAGATACGGTGGGACGACGCAAGCTGATCCCGATTGATGCCTCGGTGGACTTGGAAGTGGGTTCCCCTTCCGCCCAGTTGGGGGCGGGGGAGTTGTTCGGTGAGATGTGTTGCCGCAGCTTCCAGCCGCGTTCGGCCACGGTGCGGGCGCGGGAGGAATGTGTGATGGTGGAAATGCTGCGGGTGGTGCTGGACATGTTGGTGGGCACCCGCGAAATCCAGGACGACATCAAGAGCAGCACGAAGGTCAAGGCCGCCACCTTCAAAGGCACCTCCTTCAAGACGGAGTTGGACAAAAAATACATGTCCCGCGCCTTGTTGAATCAAATTCAGCGCATTCCCATTTTTGAAAGTTTGAGCCAGGAGTTTTTGCAGGAGATGTGTTCTCACGCCTCGCTCCAGACCTTTCATAAAAATCAGGTCATCTGTCGTGAGGATGATCCGGCGGACTGTTTTTATCTGATCCGCCAAGGTTTGGTGAAAGTTTCCCAAGCCATGCCGGGCGGCGAGATGGTGCGGACCTATCTTTCCAAGGGGGATTATTTTGGGGAGATCGCTTTGTTAAAAAACATGCCCCGCACGGCGAGCTGCACGGCGGTGGACACGGTAGATCTGGTGCGGATTGCCGCCACGGACTTTCAGAACATGGTGGAGAAGTTTCCCGAGGTTCGTAGCGCGATGGAAGAAGTGGCGGACCAGAGGATGAAGTCGGGGGCCATGCGGAAGTTCCCGAACCTGCCCATGAGTTCCAGTTTGAGTGATGCGATGGATCTGGGACTGCTTCAGGCGCAGAATCTTTTATTGATCGATCTGAACAAGTGTACCCGCTGCGATTTATGTGTGCAGGCCTGTGGAGAGGCTCATGACGGTGTAACCCGGCTCTTGCGGGACGGCATGCGTTACGAAAACTATCTGGTGGCCACGGCCTGCCGTTCCTGTCAGGACCCGCTCTGCATGACCCAGTGCCCGGTGGGATCCATACGGCGGAAGGTGAATCTGGAGATCGTGATCGAGGACTGGTGCATCGGTTGCACCAAATGCGCGGAACTTTGCCCCTACGGGAACATCAACATGCATCCGGTCGAGATCAAGGAGGAGAAGCCATCCAAGGACTCCGCTGCACCAGCCAAGAAGGCGGCATCTGCCACCAAAGCCACCACCTGTGATCTTTGCACCGATTTGAAGACGCCCAGTTGCGTTTACGCCTGCCCACATGACGCCGCCATGCGGGTCAATCCGGCGGACTTTTTCTCACGCAAAATGCCGGGCTTGAGGAACGTCTTTTTCAATGTCACCAGCACCGAAAAAGTGGGAGCCAGGACCACACACTGATGATTATCGACCGCACACATCGTTCCTGGGGCATCATTACGTTGGTGTTGGCGTTCCTCGCCGTCCTGGCCTACTGGCAAACTTTTCATCAGGGTGAGTCCTACACCCGACTGCATGAGACTGTCGGGGGAACACCGCTGGGACTGGCTTTTGGGATTCTTTCCTTTGCCGTTTTTGTTTTTGCCGCCCTGCTGGGCTGGCGTCGCAAACATCCAAGCTGGCGGCTGGGGCGTCTGCAATTTTGGATGAAGGGCCACATCTGGCTGACCTTCTTGACCGTGCCTTTGATTTTGATGCATGCCGGCTTCCGCATGGGTGGACCGATGACGAGTCTGTTGATGTGGGTCTATGCCTTGGTCATGTTGAGCGGGGTGTATGGCCTGATTTTGCAACATGTGATGCCGCGCATGATGAGGGACAAGCTTCCGAACGAGGTTGTTTTTGAACAAATCCCCCATATTCGCGGGCAGTTGTTTCAGCGGGCCACGGAAATCCGCGCTCAAATCAGCAAAGACTTGGAACCAGCTCCCGCCCCTGAGCCCGTCGAGCCGGCATCTGCTGAGGAGGGCGGCGTTGCTGTCCAGGCGCCTGTGACCCTGCGGGTCGAAGAGCCCAAGACGCTGATCGATGCTTTGGATGGCCAAATTCTACCCTACCTGGCCGGGACTTCGCCCCGAGGATTTATCATGGCGGATAAACAATCCTCCGTGGATGTGTTGATGGTCACGCGCATCCAGAGTGAGGAACGTTGGCACGCCATGGTGGACGAACTCCGTTCCCTCATTCAAGAGAGGCAGCAATTGGACCTACAAACCAAGTTGCAACACTGGTTGCATGGATGGATTTTACTTCACGCTCCCGTGTCCTTTTTTCTCATCATCCTCACGGTCTGGCACATCGTCGTGGCCCTCTTTTACTATTGATTCTCTCGTCTTATGGCCTTTATCCAAAGAACCCTGAAGCAAATCGCCAAGCGTTACAGCGGTAATCTGGCTTATTTCAAAAAGCCCCATTACTGGCGCACTCTGCGTTTCCGGGTTTTTGCCGGAATCAGCGTGGTCGCACTGGCGATCGTGGTGGCTGTGGCGATTTCCTCACGCATGGAGTCGGATGAGCGGGGCGGATTTTTTCTATCTCAATTATATAATCCCGGACCTATCTCGCAATCCCATGCGGACATTGCGAAGGATTGCTCCAAGTGCCATCAAGTGCCCAACGCTATGATGGTGGTGGATGTGAAGGCTTCTCCGGTCGATCAAGCCTGCATGGAATGTCATAAAAACCATGAACTGCATCAGCCGAACGTGCCCCGGAGCCACTCCTGCTCAGCCTGTCACCATGAACACATGGGCTCGGGTCCCATGAAACCGGTGACGGATGCCAACTGCGCTTCCTGCCATGCGGTTCAGGCGGTCATGACGCAGTCGGCTGAATTGGGCAAGACTCTACCGCCCTCCGCCTTCGACCTCACACCCAGGGACGGCCACATCCATTTCCGTGCCCCGCGTCCAGCCGAGGGTTACACGGCCGTTTTTCGTTCTTTCGAAGAAGGACATCCCGAGTTCCAGGTTCACCGTGAAAAGTTAAAAGATCCGAACACACTCAAGTTTAATCATAAAGTTCACATGTCAGCCGAGAACATGCCTCTGGTCGATGGCAAGAAAATGGACTGTGCTTCCTGTCACCAGGTGGATGCGAGCGGGGCGTATATGCAGCCCATGAGCTTCGAGAAAAATTGTCAAAGTTGTCACAGCCTGCAATTCGACGCCCGCAACCCGGACATTCACCTGCCCCACGGGGATGTGGAATCGGTGCAGTCTTTCCTGGCCAGTCTTCCCCTGCAATATGCGGAGAAGGCGCGGCGTCTGGGCATACGTGAAGAGGCGGAGCTGAAAGCTTTTGTCCGTATCCAACTGGAGGCCCTGCGTCAGGAAGTCCGCAGCAGCACGGAACTCAGCCAATCCATTTTCTTCAGCACGGAGAGTCGCAGCCCCACGCCGCGGATTCAGTCCATGCCGGATGAAGGACGGGCACGCTTTGCGGGTTGTGCCTACTGCCACGAAGTTAAGGGCCAAACAACGGGTGTTCCCGAACTGACGCCGCCGGTGATTCCGGATCGTTGGTTAAGCCGCAGCCAGTTCGACCACTCGAAACATGCCCACATGGACTGCGCGTCCTGCCATCAAGTGGAGAACAGTGTGGCCACCTCGGATATTCTCATGCCCAGCCAACAAAGCTGTCTGGATTGTCACAGCAGCAAGGGAGGCATCGTTGCGAGTTGTCAGACCTGTCACGGTTATCACGCCCATTCCAGTGTCGCCGCCCTCCAACCCACTGGCGCCAGCCAAGGCAGCCTGCGCCACATGATGTTGAACGGTGGAGTGGTGACAAGTGACAAGTGATAGCTGATAACTCAAGCCTCGCGTAATTCCGCCAGAGGTTGGCGTAGGCGCAGCATTCCCCGCCGGATACGGGCCTTGACCGTGCCGAGCGGTTCTTTCAAGTGTTCGGCGATTTCCATTTGAGTCAGGCCGGAGAAGAAGGCCAGTTCGATGGCGTGTTTTTGGTCGCGGGGCAACACATGCAGTGCCTGGCGGATGAGGGCGGCTTTTTCGTCATCCAACACGGCATGAGTCTGCGTTTCTTCTTTCTCGGCGGATTCAGGCAGATCTTCCGGGTGCTCCAACAACACGGCGGAGCGGCGTTGCAGGCTGCGGAGTTTGTCGATGGCTTGGTTTCGGCTCATGGTGATGATCCAGGTGAGGGGAGTGCCGAGAGAACGGTTGTAAGCCGCCGCGCGGTTCCAGAGTTTGATGAAAACCTCCTGCACCACGTCCTCGGCTTCCGCGCCGGGACGCAGCACACGGCAGGCTATGGAGTAAACCACGCCGGAGAAGCGGTCGTAGGCCTCACTCATGGCCGAGCTGTCCTGCCGGGCCAAACGCTCCAGCAGGGCGCAGTCGGCTTCAGTGATGAGGGTGGAGTCCGTCATGGGAGGCACACTCAGAGACCGGCTCCAGCCAAAATGACAGGGCCCTGGGGTTGTTCTTTCGCACCGCCCTCCTCCAGACTGACGGCAAATTGGGCGGCCTGTCTGATGCGTTGGGAGGGGCGGAAAAGAATGCGAGCGCTGCCATCGGCCTGAACTTCAAAAGTGCCTGCGCTGATCGGGCCGCCTGCCTCGGGGTCGATGACCCAGAGTTGATAAATTTTACCCGGCTCAGCCGCAGGCATTTGGGAGAGAACGAGGAGGCCTTCCTGTCGTGTTTTATCCCACAGCACGGAGACGGTGCTCGGCGTCCAAGGTCCGGCCTGAGGCGAGGTGGCCCGCAGTTGGGCGATGGTTCCGGCCTGGACCAGATTCCGCGATTCGAGCTGGGCGATGTTGGCGTTCAGGGTCTCGGTTTTTTCGCGGAGTTCGGTGATGGTTTTGCGCTGGGCCAGGTTCTCCGCGTTCAAACGATTCAACACGATCTGTCGGGTTTGTCCTTCGTGCTGGAGCCAAACGGCGAGGAGAGTCAGACAGGCGGCGAGCGACCAGGGGACCGCAAGCCTGAGCAGCGTGAGGGAAGATGGCTTGGAGGTAGTGGCTTGAGCAGTTTTTTTGGAGAGGGGCGCTTTGCTTTCGTGGATAGCTTGCAGAATGCTGGATTTGAGGTGGTCGGGTGGGCGGAGTGTGGTGGATTCCAAAACGACGACTTCCCGGCACAGGCGCAGGTCTTCGACCAATTGTTGCAGCTCGGGCTTGGCCAGGAGATCGCGTTGAAAGGCGGCGACCTCCGACTCAGGCAAAAGATCCAGCGCGTAAAGCGAGGCCTGTTCTTCCTGGTGTTCGGTCAGCATGAGTCGGGGTGGGAATGCGGATCAGGGCTTTTTCTTCACCTTGATCAGATACTTCACGGGTAGATTGTTTGCAAAAAAGCCTCCTCTTCCGCCGTCAACGCCTGACCCGCGGCCTTCTTCGCGGCGAGACTTTGGTTCGTGGTGTTGGCTTGGGCAACGAAGCCGAAGGCGGCGGTCATGATGGCGGCATTGGCCTGAGCGTTGGCTGCGGGATCCGTGATGGTAGGGCTGCGGAGGACTTTCAAGGCTTGGTCATCAGCGGCGGCTACTTCACCCACCTTGGTACCGGCGGGGTCGAGAACGTCCACCACGCCTTCAGCGATCCAGACTTCAATTCGGTCCGGCAAAGCCAGCGTAACGTAGTCCGTGCCCCGGGCGGCGGCAATACCGCGCGGCGTGTTCACACGGTAATCCTGCTGAAGACCTTCCTGTTTGCCCACTTTCGAGAATACGCCACCAGCCTCGAGGTTAACTTTGGTACTCAGTTGATTCGCTTCCCGGCTGCTGTTGAGAGTGGCGGTGGAACCCGGCATAAGATGGATGGTGTTGATTTTATTCAAGGTCAAGGCGGCCCAACTTTCACCCACCTTGACGGTGCTGCCATTGGGGATGGCACTGCCTGCGCTCAGAGATTCCAAGGCTTTGCCGTCGGGAGTGGTCACTTGCAGGCCTGGATTAGCAACGGTGAGGACCAGGTTACTTTCTGAGGCGGAGGCTGGGGCGGGACGACTTTCCAACCAGAACCCCACCGCTTCCACCCAAGCGGCCTCTGATTTGGTATCGGGGCCGGGTGTGACAAAGATGGTGTCAGCTTGACGCACATAAGTTCCGCTACGAAGGATGGGCTCGCCCGGATATTGCGCTTTGACATCCAATTCCAGCCAGAGGGGTTGATCGGGAACCATTTCATAAACCGCTGGCGGCTCAGCCTGTGTTGAGGCGATGCCAGTGAAGCTGAGAGTCCAAGCCAGAAGGCTCAAGGTAAGTCGTAGTTTTTTCATGAGTGAATTCATCTAGGTAAGAACGTAAGTGGGACTATCTTGGATGCAAA
>JAAUTS010000195.1 GCA_012031345.1 Blastochloris sp.
AGTAGGCTGGGTCAGCTTATTGATATTTTTGTAAAAGTTCTTTCACTTTGGCTTCGTCCACCGCTTCGTAGAAGTCATCGTTCATCATGACCACAGGAGCTGTGCCACAGGAGGCCAGACACTCGACAAATTCTATGGTGTACTTGCCATCTTCACTGTGCACCGGCCCGTGATCGTCCCCATCCGCCCCGCAATGCTTCTTGAAACAGGCATGGGTTTCGTAAGATCCCCCCAACGCGCAGGAAAGGGTGCGGCAAACCCGGATGTGATGCTTGCCGAAGGGTTGGCGACGGAACATCGGATAAAAGGTCACCAACTCCAAAATATTGATCGGCTGCAACTCCAACTTCGCTGCGATCCAATCAATCGCCTCATCCGAGATGTGCCCGAAGCTTTCCTGCCACAGATGCAGCAAGGGCAGCGAGGCACTCCGCTTGGACACGGGATAGTGCCCGATGACTTCATCGATCTTTTTTTCAAACTCTGCCGGGACGGTGATGCTCATGAAAAACGGTTTAGAAGGATCCGTGCTTGCTCGACACGCTGTTGTTGATGAAGCTGACCTTGACTGGCTCAGGCTTGTTCTCATAGATGAACGTCTTGGCCTGAAGACCCAGCACCTCGGCCTCCTCCACCTTGCTTGGTTTACCCAGGATCTGACGCACTTCCTGCTCGCTCATGCCCGTCTTGATCTTGGAAAAATTCTCCGCATTCAGCTTGCTGCCACAGGCCACCAGCGACAGGCAAAGCACCAGCATCAACAACAGTGAACCCGACATCTTTAGAATTTTTTTCATAACCTGTTCCTTTCGATTAACGATCACATTCTCCCATCACAAAATCCAAACTACCCAGAATCGCCACCGTATCACTGACCGAGTGTCCCGGTAAAAGATGCGGCAGGATGCTCAGGTTGACAAAGGAGGGAGCGCGGATTTTGAGACGATGCGGCACCCCGCCCCCGCGGCTGTTGATGTAGAAACCCAGCTCACCCTTCGGATTTTCCGCTCCGAAATAAACCTCACCCTTCGGCGCGTCCACCCCTTGGGTGACGATCATGAATTGCTGAATCAATTCTTCCATGCTGGAGAGAACTTCCGCTTTTTTCGGCAGAATGTTTTTCGGATCTTCCACAAAAATCGGACCGTCCGGCAACTTCTTGATCGCCTGCTTTAGAATCCGGATGCTTTGTCTCAGCTCCTCCATGCGGACAAGGTAACGATCATAACAATCCCCGACGGAACCTACTGGAACCTCGAAGTCGTAGTCGGCATAATCGAGATAGGGCTGGTTTTTGCGGACATCATACGAAACCCCGGAGCCGCGCAAGTTCGGGCCGCTTAGTCCGAAGTTCAGCGCCTCTTCCTTGGTGATGATTCCGATATCCTTGGTGCGTCCGACAAAAATCGGGCTACGGGTCAGAAGCTTGTCCACCTCACCCACCTTCTCGGGCAATTGATCCAGGAAGAGTTGTAAATTCTCGATCCAACCCTCCGGCAAATCCCGAGCCAATCCCCCAATGCGCGTGTAGCTCGTCGTAAAACGGGCACCCGTCAGTGACTCAATCAGATTATAAATCTTTTCCCGCTCCGTGAAGGTATACAAAAAGACCGTCATGGCACCGCAATCCATGGCATAACAACCCACTCCTAACAAATGAGCCGAAACCCGGGCCAGCTCTGCACAGATCACCCGGATCGTTTTCGCGCGCGCCGGTAATTCGTAACCCATCAACTTTTCCACCGCACAGGCATAAGCCACGTTGTTGGCCAGCGGCGCCAGATAATCCAAGCGATCCGTGTAGGGTATGAACTGCGTCCAGGTCATGTTCTCCGCAATTTTTTCATCGCCCCGATGCAAATAACCCAGATCCGGGTCGGCCTTGGTGATGATCTCCCCATCCAACTCCAGCACAATGCGCAGCACTCCGTGGGTGCTGGGATGGGAAGGCCCCATATTAAGGACCAACTTTTCTCCCACGTTATCGACCAGCTCATCGGCACGGGCCGCGCTGTCTTTGACCTCAAGTTCTTGCACAAGACTCATATATGACTTTCAGGCATCTCTCTCAGATGATTCCGGTTGGCAACCTCAACTTCAGACCACCTCGGGCGGACGAGCCCGGGGTTCACGTTGCTGCGAGCGATCCGCTGGTGCCGTGACAAAAGGGCCGCCCTCCAAGGGGGCCGGACGACTGAAGGCAATGTCCGGCATCTCGGTTTCTTTACCTTCCAGCGGGAAATCTTTTTTCAAAGGATGAAAGGGATAACCCTCCCACATCAGGATGCGACGCAGATCAGGGTGCCCCCCGAAACGAATCCCCATCATGTCATAAGCCTCGCGCTCATGCCAGTTGGCCGTCCTCCAAAGATGGGAAACCGTGGGAACCTCATTTTCATCCTCGCTGATCAATGCCTTGACCCGGAGATTTTTGTTCCAACCCGTGTGGCGTAATTCATAAACCACTTCAAAGCGGGGTTCCTCGCCGAAGTTATCCACCGTGGAAAGATCCACCAGGAAATCAAACCCCTCTTTGTTCAAGGCATCCAACACCGCAGCCAACTCGGAAGTCTTCACCAGCCAGGTCGTTTCCCCCCGGAAGACCGGCTTCAGCTCAATGCTTCCGGGGAAGCGGGCTTGATAAGACTCGTTCAGCGCATTCAGTTCGGACATAGGGTTGTTCTCAGAAATTTTTCTCAGCCATCATCGTGGAATTCGACGCAACAAAATCAGGCCGCAACTTCTTCCTTCAGGGTTCTCAGGGATTTTTCCGTTTCGATTTTGTTCTGCAACTGCATCAAGGCCTCCAACAAGGCTTCCGGACGCGGAGGACAACCCGAGATGTAAACATCCACCGGAATCAGGTTATCAATCCCCTGTAAAACCGCGTAACTGCGATACATCCCCCCCGTGCTGGCGCAAGCTCCCATGGCGATGACCCATTTCGGGTCCGGCATCTGATCGTAAATCCGTTTCGTGGCCAGTGCCATCTTGTAAGTCACCGTGCCCGCCACGATCAACAAATCCGATTGGCGCGGGGAAAAACGCATCACTTCCGCCCCAAACCGCGCGATATCAAACCGGGAGGAAGCCGCCGCCATCAACTCAATCGCACAGCAGGCCAGCCCCATCGGCATAGGCCAGAGGGAGTTTTTCCTCATCCAGTTCACCGAGGCCTCCAGAGTGGTCAAAACGATGTTTCCTTCGACTTTGGAGTTGTAATTTAATTCACCCGAGTTGGACATAGGGAGACAGTAATGGAGGTACCCCGGACTTCAAGGGAATTTCCGTAAAAAACATTTATCCGGCTCTCCGCGCAACTTTAAGCCAGGCATTCGCCCAAAATCTCCAGGCCCCTCACCAATTCCTCCTCCGTCACCTTGGCGCAGTTGATCCGCATCCCACTCCGCTGCGGTGCCACACAACTGAACACCTCTCCCCGCGCAAAACTCACCCCACGCCTCAAAGCCTTTTCCGAGACCGCCTTCAAATCCCGCCGCTCCGGCAACTCCACCCACAACATAAAGCCCCCCTCACTCCGCGATATTTCCGTCCCCTCGGGGAAACAAGCCTCCATCACCCCACGCGCCTTGGCCCGCTTCCTTCGACACACTTCCTTCAACCTCTCCCCGTGTTTCTCCATGTCGGGACTTTTCAAAAAAGCATCCAGCGTGGCCTCTGAAAGCAGCGAACCATGCAAATCCGCCTGACACTTCATCGCCACCATCGACTCAAACCATCGCCCCGGCACCGCGCAACCCACCCGTAATCCGGGCGATACCGATTTGCAGTAACTCGTCACATACAACACCGTTGATCCATCATCGTAAGCCCGCAGCGGCTTCGGCGCTCTCCCATCACTCAGCTCCGCGTAGATGTCATCCTCAATGATCGTCACCCCCAGACGCCGGGCCATCTCCACCCACTTCCGCCTGTCCCGCGGCGCGATGCTCGCCCCGCTCGGATTCGACAGGGTGGAACACAGCACCATCGCCTTGGGCCGATGTCTTTTCAACAAAACTTCAGCCTCCTCCAACCACAAACCCCGCTCCCGCGACATCGGTAGCGGCAGTGCCCGCGCCCCCACTCCGGCAATCTGTTCCAGCGTGTTGTAATAACACGGAGACTCGCACGCCACCACATCCCCCGGTCCCGCCACCGCCCGGATCGCCAGGTGCAGGGCCTGAGTGCATCCCGTCGTGATTAACACATCCGACCCGGCCAGCTTCACCCCCCGCCCCCGCAGGCGATGAGCCAAAGTCTCCCGCAAGGGCCCATGCCCTTCCGGTGTTTGATACACCCACATCCCCCGCCCCAGCTCCTGCGTGGCTTTTCGAAACGCGCGCTTCAATCCCTCCACCGGTAACAGCTCTGCCGCTGGGACCCCCGCCGCCAGATTGATCAAACCCGGCTGCCCCACCTGTCTCATAAAACCCAACAAACCCACCTCCAAACAAACCTCATGAGGCCGATAATCCTTTTCTGCCAAAAACCAACCCCCGCTTATTAATAAGAACGACTCACAGACACCACTCAAGCCACAAAGCTCTTCCCTGTAAATGCCGGGCTTCGAACGGAACCCACCAAAAACAAGTTGATTTCATATCACAAACTTGCTTTTATCGTCGCTCCACTATTCCGAAGTAGCTCAGTGGTAGAGCGGTCGGCTGTTAACCGATTGGTCGTAGGTTCGAGCCCTACCTTCGGAGCGTCTCGACAGGCTCGACGCCTGCGGCGGCAGACGGGAGAGACGTCTTGAGCAAGATTAAGTCCCTCAAAACCGCGTCGAAAGGCCTTTCTGGCCATCTATTTCGCGCTTCCCAAGTTTTCTCACTTTATTCTGAACTCAATCGAGGAACACCCTTCATTTAGATCCTGCACCTCAACCCCAACCGAGACAGTGCTTGACTACTGATCTTTGTACAAGGAAGTAAGGAATTGGTACAGTCCATGCTTGTCTGAGTAGGATGAAACCAAGCGATGGATTGACGGAATATCAAAGGAAGTTGGAACTAAGGCGCCTGGAGGCTGGCAAAATGCTGGATCAAGGCAAAAGCCAGGCAGAAGTGGCCCGGCACTTCAAA
>JAAUTS010000196.1 GCA_012031345.1 Blastochloris sp.
CGGAGCGGGATTTCTTACGTATTTAATTGTTGAAGCTAATATTTATGAATAAAAAATCCGAACCATGTGGTGCAGCCAAGCCCCTTTCGCCTTCGGCTTCAGTGGCTGGCTGACCACAGACGTTCGGCAAGGAACAAAAACAAAGGAAATGGTGAAGTCGTCCACAGACCTTCGATCCGGCCATGACCCAGACTCAGACCACATCATCCCCAGCACCCTCCGGCGACAGCCGTTCTTTTGACATGCCAGACTACAGTCAACCTGATAGAAAGATTCCCGAACCATGTGGTGCAGCCAAGCCCCTTCCGCTTTCGGCTCCAGTGGCTGGCTGACCACGGACGTTCGCCAAGGTCTGCGTGCGCCAGTTGTGGTCGAAGTCCGAGCAGGCGTGTTCGGGCGTCTTCCCAAAGCCAGCAACGCCCTCTTGCAGGTTGTTCCCGTAGAGCGCACACCAGCGGTCTCCATCCGGGAAGACTCGCGGGCGCATGATCGCGTGCGGGGCTTGGAGCGCGTATTGCGTTTCCTGAAAGGCTTGGCGCTGCTCGTAGAATGTGTGAGCGATATTGAGTTGTGTTTGTTCGGATAGCATCATAGGTTTCGTGAGTTAAAAAAGAGGCGAACCAGTCGGTCCAGAGAACGGCGGCAAGCCGCCGCCTCTGACCTCAGTGTTAGCTGAAAATAAAATTATGGGATTCACCCTTGTCTACGATCTTGCAGGTGCTGGCTGGGCAGACACATCTTTGAGCAACGGCAAAGAGACTGTCACCACCGACGCATCCTTTCTGCACGACACTCTTAGAGACCTGCTACTTGCTGGGCGAGCTATAGCACAGGGTGCCTCCCACGCTTCTTGCCGATTTATTCATGAGCCCGATCAATCACTGCTCGTCCTAAGCCAAACCAATAAAAGAAAAATTAATTTCACTTTGCTTCATTTTGATTGTGAGTTTCCTGCCATCCCAAACGAAACCATGCCGCACCGCATTCTCATTTCAGGGGAAACCTCTCAGAATCGTCTTATCGGAGAGATTATAAAAACTCGAAAGCAATTTTGCAGACCCATGGCATCGAGGGTTACGCTAAAGCTTGGAAAAACCACGCATTCCCAATTGAACTTCACGAAGAGATCCAGAAGCTAACCAGCGCTTCCAGCCAATGACCTTCATGCCCACACTTCGTGCGGTCATGATTCCTGCGTGCGCAGGAACCGGTCATGGCTGAAGCGGGACGTTCGACAAGAATATGAATACACCTGAGCAAAACATCACCGCGCTTCTGCAACGCTGGGCAAGAGCCACCAGCGAAGACAGAAAAGAAGACATATTGGCCTCACACGATGAAGCTGCCGTAATTTATGATGTGCTTCCTCCTCTGAGCTACAACGGCACCAAAGATTACAGAAAGTCATGGGAGGAGTGGCAGCCACACTTCGAGATTCCATCACTTTTCGAGATGGAAGACCTCCAGATCCATGCCGGAGAGACGCACGCATTCTGTCATGGATTTATTCGCTGTGGTGGCAAGTTGCCGGATGGTGAGATTGTAGAAGATTTTGTCCGAGCAACATTTTGCTTGGTTCGTAAAGGCAATGACTGGCAGATCGTTCATCAGCACATCTCCATGCCGCTCAACAAAGAATGAAGAAAGTCGAACAAGGCGGTGCACCCAACGCTCACCCGCGTCACGACTCGTGCTTGTCGCTTCGCTCCGGCACGAGTCGCGCCACGGGCGAGCGTGGGTGACCGCGGACGTTCGGTAAAAAAATATGAAAACCAAATTCCTTGTTCTTATATTCACATGTTTATTTTCTAGTCACCTATTGGCTGGTCTTGGAATGTCAGTCGAGGGCCTCAAAAAGCAATACGGACAACCCATCAACGAGAGAACGCGGAAAGATGGATTAAGCGCACTATTGTTCGAAAAAGATAAGGTAAAGATAGATGTAGTGATCCATGATGATAAATGCATCGTAATTATGGCGTCCTCTAAAGATCCTATGACTTCAAACTATATTGAGTCTCTGCTAAAATCTAGTTCAGAGGGTTCGAATTGGAAAAAGCAGAAAACAAACGATATTATTCCTGTTATTCAGTGGTCGAGACTTGATGGACAGGCATATGCAATATCAATAGAAGAAACCGAGATTTCCATTCACTCCAAGAAGTATGATGAATTGACTCAAAAGAAATAAACCGAACCAGCCGGTCGAGCCAAGGCGCGAAGCGCGCCTGGCACACCGGGGACGTTCGGCAAGGAACAAAAACAAAGGAAATGGTGATGAAGCAACAGACCTTTGATTCGGCCATGACCCAGACTCAGACCACATCATCCCCAGCACCCTCCGGCGATAGCCGTTCTTTTGACATGCCAGACTACAGTCAACCTGATAGAAAGATTCCCGAACCATGTGGTGCAGCCAAGCCCCTTCCGCCTTCGGCTCCAGTGGCTGGCTGACCACGGACGTTCGGCAAGGAACAAAAACAAAGGAAATGGTGATGAAGCAACAGATCTTCGATCCGGCCATGACCCAGACTCAGACCACATCATCCCCAGCACCCTCCGGCGACAGCCGTTCTTTTCACATGCCAGACTACAGTCAACCTGATAGAAAGATTCCCGAACCATGTGGTCCAGCCAAGCCCCTTCCGCCTTCGGCTCCAGAGGCTGGCTGACCACGGACGTTCGGTAGAATAATGAAAAATATCCCTGCCGTTAACTGCACAAGACCGATGTGCTACTCAGTGCCAAATACGGACTGCCCCTACAACATCGGCGGAACCTGCTTTGTTGTGCGGTTTCGCCAAAGACTGTGGGCATTCACTGCAAAGCACATTTTAACAAATTTGGGCGTTTCACCAAATCAAGTGATGATTCCCTACATTGTTGGAGGATATCATTTTTTTAATTTATCCGACGCAAGAACATTTGAAAACTACCCAACGGATTCTGACTGCACTGATATTGTCTTGTTTGAAATTGATGAAAACACTCTTGATATGAAGCACTATGATGAATCAACCGTCTATGATCTAGATTCAGAACCAGACTTTCCCATCACAGGTGATATGCTTCTCGCTGTGCACGGATTCCCTGACGAGCTAAACAAAATCAACGACGAAGGAACGGCCTTGATTATGCAGCGCGCGAGCATTTCAGGTCATTTTGGCGATAGAAGTCAGATGACTGGTTGTCGTGAGATTGATCTTCTTGGCAACGGCAATCTGAAATCTCATAGCGGATTCAGTGGATGCCCCATATTCATTGCTTCATCAGAATTCAATCAACCAAATGCAAGTAAACTTATCGGAATTAATCTTCGAGGCACTACTTCAAAAAAACATTACCTGGATATCATTGCTCTAAAAAAACTCGTTGATGTTCATCTTGCAAACCAAATCACCGAACAAGGCGGTGCAGCCAATCCCCTACAGCCTTCGGCTTCCGGGGATTGCTGACCACGGACGTTCGCTAAACAAAATCGTCATGTATACACCATTTGCCATTATAATTTGCTTGGCCTTAATACATTCTACCGCAATGAGTCAAACACCAGAAGATCGGAAAAAGGAAATCAAGAAACTTGAAATGTCTCAGCCATCAATTGAGGCTCTTGAGCGCAAGAATCGCTCGATTAGGAGATTGAATGAGGAAGGAGTTCCGACCATCGCACATTTGCCAGTGATCGGAGACTCAAAGGAGGCCAAAACCAGAACGAAAGAGGAAATCGCCCACAGAGCTATAGCTGTCTGTATTGCTGCCGTGAAAGGAGAGGGATTGGATCAAGAAACTGTGGATAAACTTGTAAAGAAATTTGGGGCGGATTCATTTTTCACGGCGCAGGAGGCGGCTTTCATAAAGAATCCAAACCCGACTCAACAAGAACGGATTAAGTTTTCTTGGCGTTACGAGTGCTTATGGGTTCTGCTCTGGTCTCTTGGCTATGTAGATAAACTAGAAAGACCGGAAGGGATATGCGATGTGCCGAAGGCTGTAAGCTTTCTCCGTGATCGTGATACAGCCCAATTCATCAAAGATGCAAAGCTCCGAACGTTTACAGAAATTCTCGACGAATCAGATTTGATTTATCGATACCATTGGGCCGTAGTGAACGCACGCTTGAAAAAAGAAGATGCGCCCGCAAAGCTTGAGGGTGGCGTTGTTCAGGAAAGACATTATGTGCTGAATTGGCTTATTGGCTACATGGAGCAAAATTGGGACGAAATATCAACAGACACATGAAAAAAGCGAACCATCGCATCCAGCCAACCCGCGAAACGCGGGCGGCTGATGCGCGACGTTAGCTGCAAGAAAATGAAAGCTCTCGGTAGACCACTACAACATGCATGCTTCGCTTGCAGGAAGTCGTTCAAAAGGCCTCAATTTTCTGGCAGCTCCAACCACTTTATGACCAGCCGGCAGCAGCAAGGTCAGTCCGCTGAAGCGAAGGAGTTCGAAAGGAACAGGGAATACAAGTGTCCGGACTGTGGTGGTTCCGCAGTATTCATGGGAATCGACTTCAAAGCCCCCAAGAAATCAGACATAAAGGCATGGGAAAAAGTTCAGAAATTTATAGAGTCAGGCAAAACCTTCTATCGAGGGACTAAATTTGAATAGAGCTAACCATGCCGTCGACCCAAGCCGCTTTCAGCGGCTGGTTCACGGCTAACGTTGGGAAAACAAAACATGAACCCATACAAACCCGAGCAATCAAACCAAGAACTACTGGACGCAATAGGTAAAGAGGCTGACGAATGCGCCGGGAATACGGCCTTATCACTTTCCCCATTTGCCACCCTGCTCGTTAAGTTGAGCATTGAAGCAGACAAACAAACAAAAAGAATTGTATTTCTGACTTGGGGATTATTTATTCTCACGATTGCGCTCCTTATTTTTGCGGGGCTCAGATCTGGATCATGCTTAATCAGCAGTGACTTTATTATGAGCCCATCGCAATGAGGCATAACAAAACACCGAAAAAAAACAATTCCCAACAAGGTCATTGACTCAATCCTTACAGCCTTCGGCTTCCAGTCGTGAGTCATGACTGACGTTCGACAGAGATATGAATCACT
>JAAUTS010000038.1 GCA_012031345.1 Blastochloris sp.
ATCCCAATCACCAGCCATACCTTAGGCAAGCGCCTCCTTGCGGTTAGCAACTTGACTTCGGGTACAACCGGCTTTCATGATGTGACGGGCAGTGTGTACAAGGCCCGGGAACGTATTCACGGCGCCGTAGCTGATGCGCCATTACTAGCGATTCCAACTTCATGTGGTCGAGTTGCAGACCACAATCCGAACTGGGCCCACTTTTATGGGATTAGCTCCACCTTGCGGTTTGGCGTCCCTCTGTAGTGGGCATTGTAGTACGTGTGCAGCCCTGGTCATAAGGGCCATACTGACTTGACGTCGTCCCCACCTTCCTCCCCGTTGAACAGGGCAGTCTGATTAGAGAGCCTTGCGGCGTATAACTAATCATAGGGGTTGCGCTCGTTGCGGGACTTAACCCAACATCTCACGACACGAGCTGACGACAGCCATGCAGCACCTGTGCAATTCGTCCTTGCGGACCACCGTGTTTCCACGGATGAACAATGCATGTCAAGACCAGGTAAGGTTCTTCGCGTTGCATCGAATTAAGCCACATACTCCACCGCTTGTGCGGGCCCCCGTCAATTTCTTTGAGTTTTAATCTTGCGACCGTACTCCCCAGGCGGTTCATTTAATGCGTTTGCGACGGCACAGACGGGGTCGAATCCGCCTACACCTAATGAACAACGTTTACTGCCAGGACTACCGGGGTATCTAATCCCGTTCGCTCCCCTGGCCTTCGTGCCTCAGAGTCAGATATTGTCCAGAAAGCTGCCTTCGCCGTTGGTGTTCCTCCTGATATCTACGCATTTCACCGCTACACCAGGAATTCCGCTTTCCTCTCCAATCCTCTAGTCAACCAGTATCGAGCGCCATTTCACCGTTGAGCGGTGAGATTTCACACCCGACTTTGCCAACCTCCTACGCACCCTTTACGCCCAGTGAATCCGAACAACGCTTGGGACCTCTGTATTACCGCGGCTGCTGGCACAGAGTTAGCCGTCCCTTCCTCTCCGCATACCATCAAATTTGCACGGCTATTAACCGACAAACCTTGTTCTGCGGTGACAGGAGTTTACGAGCCGAAGCCCTTCATCCTCCACGCGGCGTCGCTCCATCAGGGTTGCCCCCATTGTGAAAGATTCTCGACTGCTGCCACCCGTAGGTGTCTGAACCGTGTCTCAGTTTCAGTGTGGCTGGTCGTCCTCTCAGACCAGCTACCCGTCAAAGCCTTGGTGGGCTATTACCCCGCCAACTAGCTGATAGGCCGCGGGCTTGTCCGGAAACGTGAGGCCTTACGGTCCCCCACTTTAGTCTTTCGACCACATGCGGTATTACCCCGCCTTTCGGCGGGCTATCCCCCACTTCCGGGTAAATTCCCACGTGTTACGCACCCGTTTGCCACTGAACTAAACAAATATTACTACCTGTTTAATCCCGTTCGACTTGCATGTCTTATCCACGCCGCCAGCGTTCGTTCTGAGCCAGAATCAAACTCTCCGAAAATAGTAAGTAAATATTACTTTCAGACCGAGTTGATCCGGTCGCCAAAATATAATTAAAACGCGTTATCCGAAAACCTGTTAAAGTTTTCTTACTAAGCTTCTCCCGGATTCTTGGCAGAACCCAGGGAAGACGTTCTACACAACTCAATTTTTGGGTTGTTGATGCATTCTGCTCTGATGATTTCAACTATCAGAGCCCCTTACTCATTAAAGATCTTAAAGACCATTCCGGTCTTGTTTTTGCTCCCCGGCGTCCGGTTCGCATTCCCTTTTCAAGAAGCTTTTCTATCGAAGGGGCAACAATCCTATTCTTTTCAGCGAAATCGTCAACAGTTTTTTACAAACTTTTTTTATTTCACCGACCTTCCCGCAGAAAGCCCCGCAGAGAAGAGTTGGTGAAAGTATCGGTTTCGCGGTTTTCGTCAATGGTTTTTTGTGAAAAATTTCCTTCAAGCCTCCCAGCTCAACTTATGATGAAGTCCGTCTCCATCCTCCGCACTTTCTCCGCTCCTCTCATTCATTCTGCATTTCCACACACTCATTCCGAATATCCCAAATTTTTACCCAGGCCCATCGACCCGAAACCCCCTTTCTAAAGGATTCTGGAGCCATGACTTGAAAATCATCCCTCCGCCACAATTTGTTTTTTCTGTCATGACCTGAACCTCTTCACCCCGGAAACACTCCCGCCTTGAAGTTCAACCAACACATCCTTCCCGACCTGAAAATTTCTGAAAGCCTCTCAAATTTTTGGCTTCGTGCTGCCAATCTCGACCCTGATCCCTCTTTTTTTCGGAAGCTTTTAGTACTCTTTCCGGTTTTGTACAGACCTTTTTTCTTCATCCCCCCCAAGCTCCAGTCCTGCTTCTCCCCACCCAAACCACCAGACAGATGAAGCCATTATCCTTACTTGTTCTCGCACCCAGGCTCGATCCTGACCACCCAATCACCCTATTTTTCCGCCCAGATTATGCTTTCTGTTGCGACTTAGCCTGGCTTTGGCTAGGCTTCCCCCTTCATTTTGAATACTGAATCCACGGCCGACCTGGTCCTCATCTCAATTCCTACCTACTCAGAACGCGAAAATCTGAAGGAGTTGCTCCCTTTTCTTTGGGAACTTCCTCCTCATTACCATGTCTTGATTTTGAATGACGAGTCAGGCGATGGAAGCCCCGCCTGGCTGCGCTCCCTACCCCAGTATCAGCAGCGCCTGTTCCTGATCGAGCGCCCCGGCAAAATGGGGCTCGGAACCGCCTATGTGGAAGGTTTCCGATGGGGCCTCCAGCGTCATTACACCCACTTCCTGCAAATGGACGCTGACCTCTCCCACAACCCCTCGGACATCCCCAAGATGGTGGATGGACTCCGCTCCGGTCATGGCATGACGGTGGGAACGCGCTACAAGGGGGGCGTCAGAGTGGTGAACTGGCCCTTGAAACGACTGCTTCTCAGCGTGGGAGCCTCTTATTATGTGCGCTTTTTGACCGGCCTGCCACTTACAGATCCCACCGGAGGCTTCAAAGGCTTTCATCGCTCCAGCCTGGAAAAGCTCGATCTGGAAAAAATCCGCTCCAACGGCTACATGTTTCAGATCGAAGTAAGCTACAAACTATGGAAAAAGAACGTCTCCTTTCTTGAAGTTCCCATCATTTTCACCGAAAGGCGGGAGGGGGAATCCAAGATGTCGCCCTCCATCATCACGGAAGCGGCCAGCCAGGTTTTCCTGCTCGGACTCAAATCCTTGCGGCACCGGCTTCGAGCCAAGTTCCGCCCCTCCCATTAAGTGACACCCCTTCCTCCTAGGCTTGCTTGGAGGCCTTGCCTTACCCCCTGCTCCTGGTAGTGATTTGCCATCCTTTTGTCACAGGGACGGCATTTTCCCTCGGATTCTTTCCTCTCCTCCCATCCTGTTCCGTCCAGATAATTTCAGTCTATCCTATTCATTTACAATATCTTGCAATCAGATCAATCATATCCCCATTGCGAGTTATTCACACGCCACCCAAATTTCACTGTACAAGCACAGATTCGTGCCTATTTTCGTGCTTTGATGAATCGACAGGCTTAAAAACTGGAATTGACGACCCAAATTTGTCCGCTAGTTTCTTGGCTCTAGATTGAGGAAATGACTATGAAACGTTGGAAAAGAAATACAAATCCGAAAACGATGGATCTGATGCCCGCCCTGGCCATGAGACGCTTCCATAGCCGTCCCCCCCCGCCGCTTCGGCCTTTGGACATTCCTCGTTTTTTCTAATCTGCTCTGGATCGCCTTGGTGATTTTCCTTACCTCCGCCGCTTGGACCAGCACGAAGCTGGGCACGGCGGTGACCGAGTTCTATTTCCGCGAGAAAAGCAACTGGATCGCCCAAAAAGAGGCCAAGCAGAAAGAGTTGGAAGAGAGCAACTTACAGGTTGCCCGCTTGGTCGCCTTACAGACCAGCTCTCCCGGCGATGTGGTGCGTCTGGCCAGCAAAATCTCCAAGGTCTTGAACAGTAGCAGTGGGGCTCATCGTAACTTTATCGAAGCCGCTCTCCCGGAGGCCATCCGCATCCAGGTGCAATTTGGCATTCCAGCCTCCGCCACTATCTCACAGGCCATCTATGAGAGTGGTTACGGCGGCAGTGCCTTGGCCAAGAACTATCACAACTACTTCGGTATCAAGGCTTTCAACTCCTGGAACGGACCTCGCGCCGTCTCCATGCCCACCGTGGACAGTGGGGTCAAAACCCGGGCCGACTTCCGCGCTTACAACACTTTGGGCGATGGCTTCGAAGGTTATGCCAAGTTCCTGAGTGAATCGGGTCGCTACGAGAAAGCCTTCTACACCCAGAATGGACTGGCCTTTGTCAACGCCATCCTGAAGGCGGGCTACTGCCCGGACAGCACCTATCTTCCTGCCATCCAACGCATTATGCAGAAGCATAATCTGAATGAGCTGGATGATATCATCAAGGCCGGAGCCGATGCCCTTTATCAGTCCGCTTGGGCTGGCGACAAAAAGAGGAAGCCAAACTTCCCAATTCCAAGCTGGCGATGGAACCCAAGTCCTGAACCTCCTTAGGTCAGAAGACAGGGGGCTTAACCGCGAAGATGCGAAGTCCGCTAAGGTTGTCTGCTTATTTTCTGACTATTTGGCGATAGATTGAATCTCTCGTGTTCTGAGAGATCGTGCTCAGATCCTTTACCCTAGCCAGAAAAGACAGAAGAAGTTGGCCGTCTCTGCCAGACGGCTCTCCCTCCTTCGCATGAACCGCAGTTTCCGGCTTAGAAAGAATAACGGATGCCCGCGCTCAGTTGATGGGCCACGAATTCATCGCGACCCGCTTCCACATCATAATCAAGACTCAGGGTCCAGTCCGTGCCGATCTCTGCCGAAATGCCAGCTCCGAAAATACCAAAGTCACGATCGGGGTTGGCGGTAGGCGTAGCGAAGGTTCCCGGCAGGGCCAAGTCCACAAAGCTGGCGTTGATGTTGCGTCGATCATTCAAGTATTCATGCACCCAGGAGGCTCTGACCTCGGGAATCAATCTACCCCAACCCATGTCCCAAGCATGTCGCACCCGGCCTCCAAGCGAGCTTCGGAAGGAGTCCGCCTCATCCCGCGCCACGGAGAGGGCCGCCGGACCGACCTCTTGGAAGGAATCCACCATGGTATGGCTGTAACTCAGTCCCAGCATGGGGGTCAGAGTCCAGTTTGAACTTCAAAGTCGTAGCCCAAACGGGTTTGGAAGGCCACCTGATCACCGTCCGGGTCGCTCGTGTTGGAGGTGCCCAGGGCGATACGATTGTTCTCATAAAAACTATGAGCGTAAGCGAATACGCCATCCACGAACCACTGCTTCCACTGATAAGTTCCGAAAACCCCGACCTGGGCCGTGTTGATCTCGCTCTCACTGCCTAGGGCATCCAAATTGGCGTCCGTATGGGCATAACCTCCGAAGAATCCCAGTGCCAGACTGTCCGTCACCCGGTAATCCATCCCGGCGGTGAAGGCCGCTGTGGTGTAATCAGATTCAGGGAGCAGATTGGTGGCACCCTGATCTCCAAAAACCACGTTTCCATTCAAAAAGGCACCCCAACGATTTTCCGGCTCCATCTCCACCAGAGGCAGGCTCTTGCTGGAGCTGTCCGAGATGCCGCGCTGCTGCGCCTCACCCATGTCCGCTAACAGAAACTCCATGCGTTGCAGGGAACGGCTCAAGGCCCGGTCCCAAACACGAATCCCGCTGGCATCAAATTTAGCCACCGGGCCGCTGCGAATCACATCCATGCGACCCCC
This sequence comes from Blastochloris sp., assembly GCA_012031345.1. Lineage (GTDB taxonomy): Bacteria > Verrucomicrobiota > Verrucomicrobiia > Methylacidiphilales > JAAUTS01 > JAAUTS01. Next base: position 5,772 of record JAAUTS010000038.1, read on the forward strand.
GACCAAATCACCGAGTTGCCCGGCGTTGTTGATGGCGATGTTAGACAAGCCTTCGAACGAAGTCGGGGTCAGTTGTGTCAGCGCCTGGTTGGGATTGCTGGAATTGTCCACCGTGCTGATCAAGGCTGTGGTCGTCGGAGTGGCTCCGGCCTGTAGATTGTCCAAAACCGCTCCCACGCCCTTGGAAGTCGGGCTGGTGGCCAGCAGTTCATAGCTTTGGGAAGTCGTGGCACCACTGATGATCTCAAAGTTCTGGAAACTGATCCCACCGATCACCACCACCAAACCTGCCTGAAGATCGAGGATCTTTTGGGCGGTCAATCCATTGATGTGCAGCTCCAAGGTGTCCCCAGTCGTGTGGGCACCGCCATCCACCAATCCGTTGATGCTGGAACCGCTACGGACAATCATCGTGTCATCCCCACCTTCCAAATTGACCGCGCGTCCGTTGCTGCTGCTGATCGTGCCTGTGTTATCCAGGGTGTCATTGCCCTCCCCCATCTGAATGGTCGAGCCATCCCCACGGATAAAACGTGCGGACCCGGCGCCGAAGACTTGTCCATTCAGGGTTCCATTGGCCGGATCAGTGGTTCCGTTTTGGAGCAAGACCACCGCCAGGGGATCGGGAATCGCACCCGTTCCAATAATGGTGCCCGTATTCGTGATCGTGTCGTTAAAGCTCCCCTCCAAACGGATACCATAACCATTCTGCCCCTCGATCGTGCCCGAGTTGGTAATGGTGGTGGCCGCCACTGCCGAACGATTCAAATTAGCGTCGTTGTTCACCAGAATCCCACGATTGGCACCCCGGATCAGACCACTGTTGTTCACCACGCCGCCTCCGATGGCCACGCCTTCACTGTTGTTGGCCCGACCTCCGGTGTCAAAACCACCCGCGCCCGTGGACAAAATCTGTCCGGTAGCTGTGTTGTTAATGGTCACAGACCCATCCACATCGATCCCATCGCCATCCCCGTCGTTCGTAAAGCTCGGATTGCCCGTGCGATCAATCACGTTGCCCACTCCGGCGTAATCCCCCCGGATCAACCCCGAGTTGGTGATAACCACATTGCCCGCCGCCGTGCTGGTGCTGTCAAATCCGATTCCCGAACCGTTACGACCGATGATCTGGCCCGTGGCGTTGTTGGTGATGGTCACATTCGTCGCATTCTCCGAGGATTCCACCCCATGCCGACTCCCGGAAATGGTGCCATGGTTGATCAGAGTAGAGTTTGCACCGTCCTCAAAAGACACCCCCTCCGAAGTCGAGAAAGCTTCTGCTATGCTATCATTGGGCGGCATGTTGAAAACGTTGTTGGCGGAACTGTCATTGATGACGCTATTGCCGCGTATGGTGCCGAAATTGGTTAGGGTCATGTTGGATCCCAAACGAACAGCGTCCGCCCCGTCGGCGCGGATCAATCCCGTGCTTTCGTTGAGTAGGGTTCCCCCGATTCCACTCACAAAATCCAGAGCCTGACCCGTGCCCACTCCCGCCATCGGATTGACCGCAATGTTCGGCCCGCTGTAAATCGTGCCGGCATTGGTCAAATTAAGCGTCGAAGCCGCATCAATTCTGACCGCATCCTGAGCCACCGCCTGGATGGTCGCTCCGGTATTGTTGGTCAGGGTCAAGGTGACGGCAGCGGTGGTAAAGTCGATGGCTCGTCCTGTTCCATTTTGCAGGATCAACCCCGAATTGATGATCTCACTGGTTCCCTGAACCCGGATGGTTCTCGTTCCGCCGCCCACGGTCAAAGTTCCCGTGCTGGTGACTTCACCCGTGCCGAAAGAAATCGTTCGGGCTGTGGTGTCCGGCGCGTTGATGGTGAAGCTTTGAGCTGAAATCTGGTGGACCAGCAGACCGGAAACGAGGACGGTAAGGAGCGGAAATGATTTATTCACGCGTTGTTGTTAGTCACGCAATGTGACGAAATAACGACAAATTGGAGCCAAATGGACGACACGCTAAAGTCTCTTGCCGAGGGCACCAGAAAATCTATCATTCATACGTTTTGAAGGCTTCTTTACGCATCGGCACCCGCGGCAGTCCCCTGGCTTTGGCTCAAAGCAGCATGATCCGCGATCAACTGGCCTCTTTCTGGCCGGACCACCATTTCGAGCTTCTTACCATCAAGACAAGTGGTGATTTCATGCAGGATAGCCCGTTCAAGCCTTTAGAGAGCACTAAAGCCATCTTCACCAAAGAAATCGAAGAAGCACTGCTGGAAAAACGTATCGATCTGGCCATTCATAGTGCCAAGGATCTCGCCGCATATATGCCGGATGGTCTCTGCTTGGGAGCCGTGCCTATACGCGAATTAGCCGCGGATGCCCTTCTGCTTAAACCGGGTCTGACATTGGAGGAGGCAAGATCGGGACTGGCTTTGACTGGAAGCGCCCGTCGGCGACGCCAGTGGTTGGACTTGAACCCTGGCTCTAAGGTGGAGCCTGTCCGCGGAAATATCGATACACGCCTACGTAAACTTTTGGAACACCCGGATGCCTCCTGCCTAATTTTGGCCTTGGCTGGCATACGTCGTCTCAAGCCTGATCTCCATGAATGCAAGTTGTTGGACCTGGCTCCGGACCTGATGATTCCCGCCCCTGGCCAAGGGACTTTAGCTGTTCAATGCCGAAGCAACGACGCCTCCATCCTGGATTTGCTAAAACCTCTCCACCATCACGAAAGCAGCCTTACATTGAGAGCCGAGCGGGCCCTTCTCACGGCCATGAACGCAGGATGTTCCATCCCCTTGGGAGCCACGGCTTGGGTTGTGGAGAGCAGCCTTCACATGATCGCCTGTTATTACGCATCTGAGCAATCTTCTGTCTGGCGACAAAGCCTCACGGGCAGCATCGACCACCCGGAAGCTCTGGGAGAACAGCTTGCCGCTGAATTGCTCAAAAACTCCCGGTAAAATTGCTTCGCTTCCTCCTCTTTCGGAAGGTTAACATTTCCCATGATCCAGAAAGGTAGCTGTTACCTCATCGGCGGTGGTCCGGGAGACCCCGGCCTGCTTACTCTGCGGGCCAGAGACATTCTCCAGCAGGCCGATGTCCTGGTCTATGACAGCCTCGTTAATGACCAGATCCTGCAATGGGCTCCCGACTCCGCCGAACGCATTCACGCCGGAAAACGCGCCAACAAACACGTCATGAAACAGGCGGACATCAACGCCGTTCTCATCGAAAAATGTCAACAAAACCTCGTGGTGGTCCGACTCAAAGGCGGGGACCCCTTTATCTTCGGTCGCGGCGGTGAGGAGGCGGAAGCTCTTACTCAGGCCGGCCTGCGCTTTGAAGTCGTCCCTGGCATCACTTCTGGCATTGCAGCCCCCACCTACGCTGGCATCCCCCTCACCCACCGCGAACACAGCACCAGCGTCACCTTTGTCACCGGACACGAGTGCCCGAAGGAAAGTGGCGATACCGACTGGCCCCGACTGGCCGCTCTCGGAGGCACTCTGGTCATTTATATGGGGGTCAAAAATCTTCCCAACATCGCGGCCAATCTCATCCGGCACGGCATGGATCGCGACACCCCTGCCGCTTTCGTCCAATGGGGCTGTGACCCCCGCCAACAAAGCCTCCGCGCCACGCTCAGCACCCTTTCCTCCAAGGTTCAGGAAGCGGGCTTGGCCGCTCCCGCCATCATCGTCATCGGCCAGGTCGCCGCCCTGCATGACCAACTTTCCTGGTTCTCCCACAAAGCCCTGCTCGGTCAAAAAATTCTCATCACCCGCACCCGCGCTCAAAACAGCCAACTGAAAAACCTGCTGGAAGAACAAGGTGCCCGGGTTCTGGAAATGCCGCTGATTCAGATTTCCAATCTCCCATTTTCCATTCCTGAAATTCAAGAATCAACCATCAACCATCCGCCATCCTTCGACTGGATCGTCTTCACCAGCCCCAACGCCGTCAATTTTTTCCTGACAAAACTTTGCCAACAAAAGATCTTCGCGCTCTTGGCTCCAGCAAAATAGCCGTCGTCGGTCAGGCCACCTCGGATGAATTGGAGAAATGGAATCTCAAGGCCGACTTCATTCCTTCCCACTACGATGCCCTTCATCTCACCTCCGAATGGCCAGGATCCGCCCAAGGAACCTTCGTCCTCTTCCCTTGCGGATCCAAAGCCGGACGCGCCATTGAAATCGGTCTGAAGGAAAAAAGATGCCAAATCACGCGCCTGGATATTTACGAAACTTCACCCGATCCCCAGGCCACTGAAATCTGGCGGGAACATCAGGACGCGGACTGGATTGTGTTTTGCAGCTCCTCCGCCGTCGAATCCTTCCTCGCCCTGGCTCCCGGACCTCTGCCCGCCACCCTCAAAACCGCCAGCATCGGCCCCCAAACCTCCGCCACCCTGCGTCAACACAACCTTCCCCTCCACATCGAAGCCGCCGAAAGCACCCTGGAAAGTCTTGTCTCCGCCTTAAAAAATCACCCGACCGCTCCCAACTCCTGATCGCTTGGCCTTGCCATGGTGCCTTCCCATCCCCTAGCTTTTCTTTTCTGTATTTTATGATTCAACGCATCCTCAGCCGCATCCTTCCCACGCATTTTAAATGGCAACCCTACGAGCGCACGGCTCTGGTCTTTTTTATCGTTTTCTCCATCGGCTTTTCCGTGCTACCCGTTCTCAAATCTATCCGCAACTCCCAACACAACAAAGATTACAGCACCTGGGAACGTGTCGCTCTCATCGTGGAACAAGGCCGGGATCTGTTCCCCCCTGAAATCCAAATCTTCGATCATAACTTCTTTTACCCTCCCGCCATCGCCTCCCTCTTCTACACCCCGCTGCATCTCCTGGCAGGTCCGATTGGCATGGTCGTCCTCCTCTGTCTGCTGTCCGCTCTGGGCCATGCCCTCAGCATTCTTCTGTCTGTCCGCATGGCCACGGGAAAAATACGCGGCCAACACCCCGCCCTCTATATTATTCCTTTTCTAATCACCGTCCCCTTCGTCTGGGACATTTACTTCCTCGGCCAACTCAACCTCAGTCTTCTGGCCCTCATGCTTCTGGCCTTTGCCGCTCTCGAAGCCAAACGCCCCTGGAGCGCAGGTGCCCTGCTCGCTCTTTCTGCCGCCGCCAAAGCCTTCCCCCTCACCTCCATCGTTTATCTCATCTGGAAAAGAAAATGGGCCGCCACCCTCGGCATGGTTCTCTCCCTGGTCGTCATTCTACTGATCCTGCCCACCCCCATCCGAGGTTGGGAACGTAACCTGAGCGAGGTCAAAGTCTGGACCCATAAAATGTTGTTCCAAAGCTCCGGCGAATCTCTGGCCAATCAAGCCGACCGCGCCTACAAATACGGTAACCAAACCCTGGTCTCCGCCGTCCACCGCCTGACCCGCCCCCTGGATGTCGGGGGACGCGATGACCAGGAACTCAAGGTCAACCTCATCAGCGTTTCTCCCGCCGTCTCCTTCGGCATCTTTTTTTTCCTGGCCGGAGCCCTCGGCCTGACCTACGTCGCCCTCATGCCTCCTCCCGGTCGGGAAACTGCCAAATCCCGCGCTCTGGAGTTCGCTATTCTCCTCATTTTTATTGTTATTTTTTCCCCCAAAGCCGGCTCCTTCTATTACTGCTGGCTCCTGCCCGCTCTAACCTTGATCGTTCACGAATGTCTCCAAACCCAGGCCGGGAGCCAACGCCGCCGCATCTTAGGCTCGGCCTGCGGATTCACCCTCCTCGTCATGGCCAGTGCCCTGACTCAGATTTGGGATCGCACCACCCAGGCCATGGGTGCCACCACTTGGGGCGCTGTCCTCCTCAGCCTCATCCTCTTGGCCCTGCTGCGCGAACAAAAACTCCTCTCCACCACCTCCCCAGCCTCTAACTCAGAGCAGCCCCATTAATCGACATCCTGAAAAGCGGGCGGGAACAAGACCACCAAGGCCATAAACGGTTTTTCTGTCAAAGCCAAGTTGCTGAACCCTCACGTGGAGGGGAATGTCATCGACCACTCCTTCAGCGCATCCACAAACAAGGGATGCGTGTTCAGGCAGGGCACTAGCGTAAAGGTTTCCCCACCATGCTCCTCAAAGCTGTGTTTGCCTTCCATCCCGATTTCTTCCAGCGTCTCCAAACAATCGGAAACAAATGCCGGACAAAGAACCACCAACTTCTTGACCCCCGACTTGGCCAGCCTCTCCAGCTCCTCATCCGTGTAAGGCTCACACCAGACTTCCTTCCCAAATCGCGATTGAAAAGATGACGAAAACTTTCCCTCCGGAATCCCCAGCCTCTCCGCCATCATCCGGGTCGTCTCGACGGATTGATGCCGATAACAAATGGAATGAACCGCCGACGGCACCTCGCAACAATTCTCCCTCACCGCACAATGCGCCCGGGTGCAGTCACCCTTTTCAAATGTCGCTCCGGCACCCCGTGATAACTGAACAACACATGGTCATAGGGCTCCTGCAAATGAGGGCGAATCGACTCCTCCAACGCACGGAGATAATGCGGGTCCTTGTAAAAGGGCGGCAGCACTGTCAGCGTCACGGGCCACTTCATCTGCTCAAACTCCTCCCGGGCCTTGACCACCACCGACTCGTAAGACGACATGGCATAATGCGGATAAAGCGGCAGCAGCAGCACCTCATCAATCTTGCCCTCTTGCTCCCGCCGAATCTTTTCCAGCGCCTCGCGAATCGAAGGCGTTCCATATCTCATCCCGAGTTCCACCGGGAGCGTTATTTTTTCCGCCAATGCTTTCTGTAAATGCCGACTCGTCACCAACAAGGGCGCACCCTCGTCCGTCCAGACCCGCCGATACGCCGCTGCTGTTTTATAGGGTCGAAAAGGCAAAACAAACAAACCCACAATCAGACGACGCAGAATCCAGGGATAATCGATCACCCGGCCATCCATCAAAAATTCATTCAAATAGGATCGAACATGTCCAATGGACGTTGATTTCGGCGAGCCCAAATTCACCAACAAAACCGCGCGACGTAATGACATTTTGAAAAACTAAGTGCGAAGCCCTCCAATGCAAGCCTCCAACGAGGAATCAAACCCAGACAACCTCAACGTCCTAGGCCCGGATCCGGTTTGATTCAGGATTGGCAAGCTGCTCCCTCTCTTCTAGCTTCTCGCCATGTCCTCACCGGATCGTGACCTTGTTCTCAACTACCTGCACGAACTTCAAAAACGTATCTGTTCGGAAGTCGAGACTCTCGACTCCAAGGCCCGCTTCTCCACCGATGCCTGGACCCGGACTGAAGGAGGGGGCGGAGTTTCCCGTATTTTATCGGATGGTGCCGTCTTCGAAAAAGCCGGTGTCGGCCTCTCCCACGTCATTGGACAGGGACTCCCTCCCTCCGCCACCGCCTCACGCCCAGAACTGGCGGGACGACACTTCGAAGCCATGGGGGTCTCCCTGGTTTTTCATCCCCGTAACCCCTACGTGCCCATCACCCACTTGAACGTCCGCTTTTTCATCGCCACTCAGGCCGGGGAAAAACCCGTCTGGTGGTTCGGTGGTGGTTATGACCTCACCCCGGCCTACCCTTACTTGGAAGATGTCCAACATTGGCATCGCACCGCCAAAGCGGCCTGCGATCCCTTTGGCGACGACATCTACCCCGAGTTCAAATCCTGGTGCGACCGCTACTTCTTCCTCAAACACCGCCTCGAAACCCGAGGTGTAGGCGGCCTATTTTTTGATGACCTGAACCGTTGGGATTTTCTCCGCTGCTTGGATTTTTGGAAAAGTGTGGGCGATTCCTTCCTTCCCGCCTACCTCCCCATCGTCCGTCAACGTCACCAACAGCCCTATGGCACGCCGCAACGCGACTTCCAACTCTACCGCCGTGGCCGTTATGTGGAATTTAATCTCCTCTACGACCGCGGCACCCTTTTGGACTTCAGTCCGGTGGTCGCACAGAATCCATCCTCATGTCCCTGCCCCCTCTGGCCGCCTGGACCTACGACTGGAAACCTGAACCCGGTTCAGCCGAAGCCAGACTCACCGATCACTACCTCCAGCCCCGGAATTGGCTCGAAGAACCAAACCACCCGTTGACGTAACGCGGTAGTGCCGGGAACACCTTGAAGGTCGGCGCCTCAAAAGCCAGCAAAGCCAGCAGCGCCTCCTCTCCCTCCATCTCTCCCAACTCCGCCCGCAACAATTCTCCGTCCTTGAAAATCAACATTCCCTTGTTCTCCCCATCATCCAAATCAATCCGGCAGGTCTTGCTCTCCAACTGAACAATCTGCAACAAACTGATCGGACGGAATCCCTGAATCACCGACTCCGGCTCACTCTCCAAAACACGTTGCAGCACCTGGGTCAGGTCCCGGAACATGAAGGGCTTGGCCAGATAATGCACTGTCTCGGTGATGGGTGGTCTGTTTTTGAAATCCTCCAAGGTCGCCAGAGCCGACATCACGATGATCGACACCCTGGGATTATGCGTCACCGCCGCCGTCATGATTTCCAATCCGCCAAAGCGCGGGATGCGCAGATCCGTGATGATCAGATTGGGCTGATGCGACTCCAACCATTCCATAGCCTGGGCTCCTTCCGTAAATCCCGTGATCTCCCGGCCCGGATAAAAGCGCAACAACGATTTGATTAAAAATCGCGTAATATCTTCCTGATCATCCACCACCACCTCAGGCGTCTGACACAGGCGCGCTTCGCCCCTGTCTCTTCACCGTTTGGTATATTGTGAATGCTTTCTTCATCCCGCAGATGAAGGAGGGCAGGAGACGGGTTGGAGATCCTAGACGGTCCAGCCACATAAAAATAAACTGCTCCAGATTCAGTAAGGCCGCATCCAAGCTACTCCTCCGATTATTCTAAATCAGGCCACAATTCAGCCCTGTTGACCGTGTCCACGGCACTTTCCAGTAAAGTTAAGATAAATTCCTTTAAAGTGGCTATTATGGGCAATGTGAATTAAGTTCTATGTAAACACAAAGTCATCATGATGCCTCAGTTCAAACACTTAAGACCTTCTTTCAAAAAAACCAAAAACAGGGGGTTTAGCCTGATTGAGCTCCTGGTGGTTCTCGGCGTTATCATCACCATTATGTCTCTAGCCGTCCCTTCGCTGATTGGATTGGGTTCCACTTGGAAAGCCAAAGAGTCCGTGGGCGTCATCGCGGGAATTTTGAATCAGGCCCGTCTTAAGGCATCTTCCCAGAACGCCCATACTTTTGTGGCTTTCCGGGAAGCGGGACAAACAGTCAAGATGATCTATTTTCGTTCTGAGGACGGCGACGATCCTTTCCTTTCGTCTTCAACCCCGGGAAACTTGGCGGCCCTTGACCTGGATCAAGCTGGGGACAAACTCATGCTTCTGGATCGACCCGCACAGTTTGATAATACCGCTCTGCGAGACATTGATTTCACTTATCCCAGCTCCGTCCTGCGTCAAAATGGTGCCAGCACCATTCTTTCCACCAGTCGTGAAGTGGTTTACCGAGGGGAGAAATATGATCGCATCATTCAGTTCTCCCCTTCCGGCGAATTAAGGATTGATGGCGTGGAACAAATCCTGGTGGAATTCGGCATTCAACAACTCAGAAATGGAAACGCGGGCCAGTTTTATTCCGTGATTCAGATACCAGGCACCACCGGACAAGCTTTTGTTTACTCAAACTGATGCAGCAGACTCGTCACGGCTTTTCCCTGATCGAAGTGACCCTCGCGCTGGGAGTCATGGCATTTTCGGTTACTGTCCTGATCGGGTTACTTTCCGCATCACTCAAAACCAACAAAGAATCCATGGAACAGGTCAAGGCCGCCAACCTTGCCGCCACCATGATCAGCCAACGTCGGGCCACCCCGCTGAACACTGATCCTCTTCCCCCCAACGCCGCCCTATGGCTGCCTGAACTCAAACCTTCCCCCGCTGGTGAAGAGAAGCTCAACGGCTCGGTTGACTTTACTTTTGATGGCGATTACACCTCAGTGAGTAATGAGGCGTTTTTCCGAACTTATTACAGCTACGTGTTTTACCCCAACGCCAACGACCCGATAGCCGTTCATATCCACCTACGCATCCAATGGCCCGCTTTCGCTCCTGCCGATCAGGCAGATTCCTATGAGCTGGTCAGCACACTTCCCCTGCCATGAAACGTTCCCCCGGCTTCAGTCTGGTTGAGTTGATGGCTTCCATGACCGTGCTGGTGGTCATTACCCTGATCATGACGGCGGTGATCTCCCTCTGTTTGAACGCTTGGAAGGACGGACTGCGGAATGTGGATAATTTTACCAAAGCACGTTTGGCCATGGACACCATGGCCCGTGACATCCGTTCTTCCATTCTGGGTGATACCCCGTCCATCTCTTCCTTTCAACCTTTCAAGAAAAAAGACGGCACGGATGAGATCAGTTTCCTTACGGAGTTTTCAGGCTTGTTACCCGTATCCGCTGGCTTGACCAAAGGAAGTCGCAGCTTGTCCCGCACCACCTACGAGGTGAATTTCACCGACCCTGACCCCAAAAAAAGAGGCCTCCGTCGCATTGAATACGGTTTTGATTATGCCTCTCCTCATTCCTTTAGTCAGTATTTGGCGAACAACCAACCCGACCCTGACAGGCGTCTTTATCCCGAGGGTAATGCCGTCCTGATTGGTCCCGGCATCTGCCTGCTCTATGTCCGTTTCCAGGACGACACAGGTCGAATCTCCCGCAGCCACACCCCTGCACAACAATTGATTTATATCAACGTCTTGGTCATTGACGAGCGCAGCATTGTATTGCTGGATCAGATCGGACGCTTGGACACAGTGGTGAGTCGTTTCACCACCGGGGTGGAAACCTCGGACAACCGCCCCGTTGTTCTCTGGAACAGCACCCTTCAGGACTCCGACTTCTTCGCAAGTCTCCCGGTGGATACCCGTAAGGGAATCAGGATTTTTGAAAGAGCCGTGCCTCTTCCCTAACAGACCATGAAGTTCACTAAGCTGACGTCCTCATTTGAAAAAAGGGCATCTCAAAAGGGTGTGGCACTCATCTATGCCCTCGCCCTAATCACCCTTTTGACTCTGGTGATTCTCAGCCTCTTTGTCTGGGTTGGCAGTGACCTACGAAGCTCCGCCAGCTATTCCGAATCCATCCGTGTGGATGAACTCGCCCGGGGTGGCGTGGATCTGGTCTTGGCCGAGATTCGCAACGAAATGATCGCAGGCTCCACCGTTGCCGATTCCACCGACCTTGAGGTTTACAATGGTGCCAATCCCGGCTCTTTTGCCAGCCATATCAGAGTGTTGAATCCAAAACTCTCAGGAACAAGGTACCCCGGCATGATTCCTGCCCGTATTCTGGAATCGCAGGCCGAATCCGATCACAGCAACTTGGTTCGCACCAGCAGTTCCACGAAAAATTTTGATCCGAACTACTATGTTCTGCCCGACAACGACGGAAATCTCCAACCACTCAACACCATTTACGCCCGCGGCGGAACCACCGACCTGCCTTCATCCAATCGTGTCGTGGTTAGTCCCAAACGATGGAACTCAGCTCAACTTCTCGACAATTCCAAACTTTCAACTTTTCCGCTTCCGGAATGGGTTTTGGTCAGCCGTTCTAAATTCGGACTTTTATCCGAAGCAGATGGCGGACCCGCAAGCTCCAAGCTGGCCGAACGCAATGTCAACAATCAGGATTTTGTTGTCGGACGTTTTGCCTACGCCATCTATGATCTGGGAGGAGCTTTGGACATCAACCTGGCGGGAAATCTTCTGTCCGACGAAGAAAACGCTCTGCGAGGCTTCCCGCATCAAGTGGATTTAAGTCTGTTGCCTGGAATCAACAACCCCGTGGCTCTGCTCCAATGGCGCTGGCCATTCACCAACACGCTGGGAGCTCTGGCCACGCCCGGCTCCCAGGCTCTCTTCGACCCTCTGCGTAATTGGCTGCAAACCCTGCCAGGTGACGAAGCCGTCTTTAGCCGCCGTGATCTCATTCGTTATGCCAAGGAAAATCCTTCCGTCCTGAGCCTGGACGCCTTAAGAAATCTCACCCATTTCAGCCGGGATCTCGATGCCCCGTCCTGGGTTCCTTCCAATCCCATGCTGGCAGATGGCACGGCAGTTACCCTTCAGAATGGAGTTAACTATGAAACAGAAGCCAACGCCATCAAGTCCCTCGCCCTCACTGGCACACCGACCACCTTCCCTACGCATAATATTCCTTTTGCCAACCGCAACCTGCTCAAGCTCCGCACCCCCTCCAGCGTCACCACGGTCAAGGACTGGGACGGCAACGATTTGGCCGTGAGCCCAGGAGACCCGCTTCTGCCACGCCGCTTTCCCCTGGCCCGGCTGGATTTGTTCCGACAATACGACGAGGCGAAAGCCGCCAGTCAGTCCACAGTGGAACTGGAGAAAAAAATCCGCTATTCCTTCGGTTTGGTGCCTGACCCGGATATCACGGAGTCGGGCCGCTGGCTCTACATCTACCGCAGAAAAACAGGGGCCTCGGGCAGTGCCGCCCCCAACATGCGGCTGCTTTCTTTAGACGAAGTCACTTCTACACTTCAGATCGGGCCTAATCCTTCCAACACGCAGAATGAATTCGCCAACGAACCCCGGCTCCCAAATTTTTTTGAGCTTCTGCAGGCGGGCATCCTTCGCGGGGAAAGTGGTTTCGGAGGCACGGTCCAGGATGCTCTCTTCCATTCCATCCGCTTCATCACCCGGCTCGGAGCCAATATTATTGACCAATACGATGAGGACAACCATCCGACCATCATCCGCCAATACGCCTACCGCTCCGCCTTTAGTCAGGACCGATCCGCCAATCATAATGCCTTCGGTGTCGAAAACCTTCCCTACTTGAATGAAGTCCTCTTCATGGGATACCGGCCCACCACCACCCCGGATCGCCGCATGGTGCAGTTGTTTTTGGAGTTTGAATTGTGGAATCCGCACCAAAACGCAGGAACCTGGACCGGGTCTCCCGTGGAGATGCGCCTGGCGGTCTTGCAAGGGGCTTTGGACGGTTCGGTTCGTTTTTTCTCCCCATCCGTGAGTCAAACGATGACGCCGGATGTTGACTTTACCACCTACTCGTCCGAGACCACCCCCTTCCAGATGAGATTCAGCTACCCCACAAGCAGCGCATTTCGCGACCCCACCCTGCTCAACAGTCAAAACCTTTCTGGTTTGAACAACTACTCCACCGGTGGCACCGCCGGAACCGGAGCCCAACAAATCAATGGTTTCCTGCTGGGCGAAGTGGAGGCTCCTGATTCAACCCTTACCCCTGGTCCAGACCCCATTAAACGGGAGTATCGGGAAGTCGGATGGAACCCCACCACCAGTGATCGACCCGTTTTATTCGAGCTTCAATATCGCGACACCCGCACCAGTCCCCCGGTTTGGAAAACCTATCATGTCTATGAGAGCCGCAGCACCAGCCAGAGATTCAAATACGATATCTTAAACTCCGATCCCTTCCCGGGTTCTGGCATCGCTCGCTACAATGACACTCCCGGCGGACGCCCCTTCACCGAAGTTCGCGAGCGCACGGCAGGCTGGTCTCTGATCGATCCCCGACAGTTGAGTAATTATCAATGGTAAGTTTTGGCCAGATCTCCACTCCGAACGCCTCCATTCGCCCAGGTCGCATTCGCGGACCCAGAGCCTTTCAATACTTTTATGATGCCGCGAACTCGCGCTCATCTGAATTTATGGCCGGAGTCAGAATTCCAAATTTAGGGAGCAATTGTTATCCAGAAGACATGATCGAAAACCTCCTCAGCACCACCCTATGGAGAACTCGCGGTTATGATGGCAATCAAATCCCAGCGGATGGCGCACTGGACCAGAACATCCTTCCCGCCATCAACAGCACCGGGAACTGGTTTACCTCAGGCCTCTCCGCCTCCGGTGCCCTCTCGGCTTCTGATGTCTCACCAAGCCGGCTGTTGGACCGCCCGGCCTTTCTCAACCGCCCCTTCCGCAGTGTAGGAGAACTGGGTTTGGTATGCTCCAATCAAGCATGGAAGCACATCGATTTCCGTCATGCCCAGAGCCCCTACACCGGACTCCTTGATCTTTTTACTCTCAGCGATCTTCCCCAGATCGCCTCAGAACCCGGGCAAATCACCAGCGGCGTGGTCAATCTCAATAGCCTGAACTTGGAGACTCTTTCTGCCCGACTTTCCGGCCTGGCTCGCAACCCTCTGAACAGCAGCGAACGTCTTAATGACAACGACGCCCGAAGCCTGGCCGATGACATCATCAAGGCCGTGCAAAACCACGGACCTCTGCGAAACCGTAGTGATCTCATTCTGGTGCTTGATCGTGAATTCGGCACCAGCAACAACGCCAATTTTCCTGCCCGCAAACTGGAACGAGAAGCCGCCCTGCGTGCACTAATCTCCAGCTCCACCACCCGCAGTTGGAATCTCATGATTGATCTGGTGGCGCAAACAGGAATCATGCAGAGCAATGAAACCTTCACTGTCAACGGAGAGCGCCGCTACTGGCTCTTTGTCTCGCTCGATCGATTTACGGGAAAAGTGATTGAATCCAAATTGGAACCAGTCCTCGAATAGTTTATGGAAAAAATAAATATCACTCTGAGCGTCATCGGACTCAGCCTTTGCGCCTTCCTCGGCCTGCTCGCTCAGGAGGAACAAGCTCCTCCGTCTGTTCTTCTTAAGCTCCCAGAAGTCATCTCCTGGAAAATTGAACTAACCCCCACGCCCTCCCAACCTGGCAGCCAGAATTCTGCTTCCGCCCAGGCAACCAAACCCCAGATCAAGGAAATCCTGGTCGCCCGTAATAAGGAATACCGCCGAGACATTATCCGCTGGTCCGATGGAAAAAGCTTTGAGCGCTGGATCTTTCCCTACCAGGAAACCCGCGTTATGATGCTCGAGGAAGCTAGGGAACTACCCGCTGGTGAAATGCGCTTGCGCGAAATCCTGCCCGACCAGATCAATCCCAGTAAAATCGATTTCCCCGAGCTGAACTGGCTCACTCCGAGTCAGCTAAACCCTGGTCAGCGCTTTGAGGGAAAAAAGGCAGACCTCTACATGTTGAACGAAACCTATGCCCCCGGTGACACGCTCACCCGCAAGGCTTGGATCGATCCCGAACTTCAGCGTCCTCTGGCTTTTGATGACAGCTTCCAGTTTCACAAATATAGCTTCAGCAATCAGGTCCCCGAACTCACACTCCCTCCCCGCTTTGTGGAACGTCTCAAACTGCACGAAAAAAATGGTCGCCCCAAGACCGCAAACGCGCCCTCACTCTTCCTTAGAACCCTAGCAATCACTCCCCTCATCTCCATCCA
>JAAUTS010000039.1 GCA_012031345.1 Blastochloris sp.
TTACGACGGGTTCTGCGGAGGCCTCTTCCAACACCTTTGAACGCATCACTCTGGGAGTGGAGGGGAAGCCGGCTCCGGGCTGGGAGATGCTAGTGAGGGCAGGGCCGGATTTCCGGCATTACGGAGCGGAGACCCCTTTGGATTTGGAGCGCGATCCGGTGCTTTGGTTTGTGGAAGCTAAAGTGACGGGGCAACTGGGTCCGGCGGATCGTCTGACACTTTGGGTTCGGCGCATGCCCTGGCTGGCTTCGACCGGGAGAACGCCTTATGAGGATTCCATTTATGACCTGGAATGGAGTCACCGCTTTGATTCCCGCTGGAGTCTGGGTGTGGGAGCGCGAGCGGCTCATGGCGGAACCGAGGGCCTGCGGGCCATGGATGACTGGATTTTGTCAACGAGGGGGACACTGAGTTGTCGCCTGGATTCCCACTGGTCGGCGCGTTTGGAGTTGCAGCGGGAGATGGCGGAATCCGGACTGCCGGGAAAAGCGGGCCGGGAATATCAACGCAGTCGTTTGAGTCTGGCCATGAAATGGAATTACTAAAAAGGAGAGATCAAAAAAATGAAACATCGCATTAACCGGGCTGAGACCCGCATGGTCGCTGCTACTACCTGTGCCCCTGCGCCGCTTTACATTTGGTGCCTTGAAAAAAGGGGTGCAGAATGAAAACCATGCTTTCTCCGTTATTACCACGCATTATCCAAGGGGGGATGGGGGTGGGTGTTTCCAACTGGAGATTGGCCCGTGCGGTGGCGCAAGCGGGGCACCTCGGGGTGGTTTCCGGAACCGCCCTGGACCTGATGTTTGTGCGTCGTTTGCAGTTGGGAGATCCCGGAGAAAAGATGCGCGAGGCCTTGAGTCATTTTCCTTTGCCCCAGGTCGGACCCCGGTTGTTGGAGCGATATTTTATCCGTGGCGGCAAGAAAGCGGAGGCGCCTTTTGTCACTCTGCCTTTGTTGAAGTTGGAGATGAGTCAGGAGCAGAAGGAGCTTTTGGCGGCGGCGGCCTTTGTGGAAGTGTGGCTGGCGCGACAGGGGCATGATGGGGAAATTGGGATCAATCTTTTGGAGAAGATTCAACTGCCGACTCTGCCCACGCTTTATGGTGCCATGTTGGCCGGGGTGGATTATGTGTTCATGGGAGCGGGTATTCCGAATCACATTCCTGCGTTGTTGGATGCCTTGGCCGAGGGGGAAGAGGCCGCCCTGAGCATTGATGTTCTGGGCTCAGGTGCTGAGGTGGAGCATGGGGTGGGATTTTCGCCCGCGCGGTTCATGAGTGCGACGCCGCCTCTTTTGCAGAGGCCGCGTTTTGTGGCCGTGATCTCTTCCGCCACTCTGGCCCTGACCCTGGCCCGCAAGGCCCGGGGGAGAGTGGATGGATTTGTGGTGGAAGGCTTCAGTGCAGGCGGGCATAACGCGCCGCCTCGTGGTCCCATGAAGTTGAATGAGCGTGGAGAGCCGATTTACGGTGAGCGCGATGTGGCGGACTTGGCCAAGATACGGGAACTGGGTCTGCCCTTTTGGATGGCGGCTCTTTTGGATTTCCAGGCAAATTGGAGGAGGCTCTGAGTCTCGGGGCGACCGGGATTCAGGTCGGCACCTTGTTTGCGTTTTGTGAGGAATCCGGCATGGCACCCGAGGTGAAGCGCGAGGTTCTGCAGCAACTGCTGGCCAACGATTTGCGCGTCATCACCGATCCGCTCGCTTCTCCTACGGGATTTCCGTTCAAGAGAGTGGAGTTGCCTAGTTTCCGTCCCAAACGGGATCGGCGACGGAGCTGTGATCTGGGGGTGCTGCGGCGGGCTTATCTGCGGGAGGATCAAAGCATCGGGTATCGCTGCCCGAGTGAGGATTCCCAGGACTATGTCAACAAAGGGGGTCAGGAGGAGGATTGTGAGGGCAGGCTTTGCATTTGTAATGGACTGCTGGCCACGATCGGTCTGGGACAAGTGCGAGGCAAGGACGGCGTGGAGTCACCCCTGGTTACGGCGGGAGACAGCCTGGCAGAACTGGCCCCCTTCGTGCGAAAACAGGGTTTGAATTACAGTGCGGCTGAGGCCATCCGCCATCTGACCTGTGCCGGGGCGGAACATTGAGCCGGAGCGGACTTAGCATAAGAACAGGCGAAAAAGCTTGTTAGACCACTAATAACTTGATCTAATGAAAAGTTGATTCTTGAATTAGATATTGTTGTGTTTAGGATCGGAACCTACCACCTGTGGTAGGGGAAGTGTTTTCCTGCCGGGGATGGACAGAAAGATTTGTTATGACCCACTCCCGTTCACATCCCATGGTTCACGAACTGCACTTGTCTGCGGAAGAGAGGCAGTTGGAGATGTTGGGGCTGGATCCTTTGAAGGGACGCGAGTTTTTTGTGCTCAAGAGGGATGGGCGTCGGGAGAGTTTCAATCCGGCCCGCATTTTTTTGGCCCTGGAAAGCGCCTGGCGCGCGGAGTTGGGGATACCCGCGCCGGGAGTTCTACCCCACTCTAGCCTGCAAAAAATCAGCCTGCTCGCCTTGGAGGTGGAGCGCGAGGTGTTGAAACGGGCGGTGACGGGTGCTGATGTGGAGGTGGAGTCGATTCAGGACTTGGTGGAGGAGGCCCTGATGTCGGCGGGGGAACACAGTTTGGCCCGACGTTACATCCTCTACCGCGAGGAGCGGCATCGGCAGCGGCTTTTGCGGGAAACGGGGGAGCCTTTGGTCTCGCCCGTTGATTCCGTGAATGAATATCTCAGCGGATCGGATTGGCGGATCAATGCCAATGCCAACCAGGGATATTCACTGGGCGGGTTGATACTGAACATCTCGGGCAAGCTGGTGGCCAACTATTGGTTGCATCATGTCTATGGCCGGGAGATTGAGCGGGCGCACCGGGAAGGCGATTTTCACATTCATGATCTGGATATGCTGGCCGGGTATTGTGCGGGCTGGTCCCTGCGTCAACTTTTGTGGGAAGGCTTCAATGGCATCCCTAACAAAGTCGAGGCGGGTCCTGCGCGACACCTGCGAACGGCGCTGGGACAGATGGTGAATTTTCTGGGCTCGCTGCAAAATGAATGGGCCGGAGCTCAGGCCTTCAGCTCGGTGGACACTTATCTAGCGCCCTACCTGCGTCAGGACGGGATGACTTATGAGGAAGTGCGGCAATGTTTTCAGGAATTCATTTATAATTTGAATGTTCCTTCACGCTGGGGAACCCAGACACCCTTTACGAATCTGACCTTCGACTGGGTTTGTCCTGAAGATTTACGGGCTCAGAAGCCTTTGTTGGGCGGGCTGGAGATGGACTTCTGCTATGGGGAGTTGCAGGCCGAAATGGACATGATCAATCGCGCCTTCATCGAGGTCATGACAGGGGCCGATATCAAGGGTCGTATCTTCACCTTCCCCATCCCGACCTACAATATCACTTCCGACTTTGATTGGGATCATCCCAATACGGAACGGCTTTTTGAAATGACAGCCAAATATGGACTGCCTTACTTTCAAAATTTTATCAATTCCGAGTTGTCGCCCGGCATGGTGCGTTCCATGTGTTGCCGACTGCAATTGGATTTGAGGGAACTGCTCAAACGGGGGAATGGTCTCTTCGGTTCTGCCGAACAGACAGGTTCACTGGGGGTGGTGACGATCAATTGTGCGCGGCTGGGCCACCGCTTTGCTGGGTACCGGTTCCGGTTGTTGGCGGAGCTGGATCGGTTGCTGGATCTGGCCCGGCAAAGTTTGGAGATCAAACGTAGCGTGGTGGAGGAACGGATGAGGTCCGGACTTTATCCCTTCACGCGCCGTTATCTGGGCAGTCTGCGGAATCATTTCAGCACGATCGGAATCAATGGTTTGAACGAGTGCATCCGCAATTTCAGTCGGGATCAGGACGACATCCTGACCGAACAGGGAGCAGCTTTGGGTTTGGAGATTCTGGATCATATTCGCCGTCGCATGGTGGAGTTTCAGGAACAAACCGGACATCTCTATAATCTGGAAGCCACGCCGGCGGAGGGCACCACGTATCGTTTTGCGCGGGAGGATCGCAAACGTTTCCCTGACATCTTGCAGGCGGGCACAGCGGAGGCCCCGTATTACACCAACTCCTCGCAGGCGCCTGTGGGCGGCACAGACGATCCCTTCGCGGCGCTGGAGCATCAGGAGCCCTTTCAGCAGCGCTACACTGGGGGCACGGTTTTTCATCTTTATCTGGGGGAACGCATACCCAGCGCGGAAGTTTGCCGGAAATTGGTGCGCCGAGTTCTCACACAATTCAGGATTCCCTACCTCACCATCACGCCGACATTTTCCATCTGCCCCCAGCATGGTTATTTGCAGGGAGAGAAGCCATTCTGTCCGGTCTGTGACGCCGAGGCACTGGCGCGGAAGGGATTGGCCGGAGTCGTCGCCGGGGTTGCGTCCGCTCTGGCGGCGGAGGAGCGCCAAGCTTGCGAAGTATGGACCAGGGTTATGGGGTATCATCGCCCGGTCTCGCAATTCAATCGCGGCAAGCAAAGTGAATACAAGGAGCGTCGTTTTTACACGCAGGAACGCGGGGAGGAAATTTCGTGTTAATGAAAACGGAAATGGCACCAGTGCGGGAGGAGTTGCTGCAGGCATCGATCGGTGGTCTCACGCCTTTGACGACGGTGGATTATCCGGGATACATCGCCACGGTGGTATTTTTGCGGGGTTGCAGTTGGCATTGCCCCTACTGTCACAACGAAAGTCTGCGTTCTTTTCAGGGACGGGAAGGCGATATGAGTTGGGGCGAGTTTTTGGCCTTCATGGATCGGCGCAGAAGCTTTGTTGAAGCGGTGGTGCTGAGCGGAGGGGAGCCGACGCGACACCAGGAGTTGCCGCAGTTGTTGCAAAGTCTGCGTGACCGAAAATTCAAGACTGGGCTGCATACAGCAGGCTCCAATCCGCGGCGATTGGCCGAGGCTCTGCCGTGGTTGAGCTGGGTGGGGCTGGACATCAAGGCTCCCTTGGACCAGCGTTATGATCGCATCACCGGACAGGAGCAGTCCCATCGCGTGGTGCGGGAAAGTCTGGCTCTGCTCATGGCCTCCGGAATTCCCTATCAACTCCGAACCACACGAGATCCCCAGTTGCTGAGCGAGGAGGATTGCCGGGACATGGAGAATCAGTTGGGGGAAGTCGGCGCGCCGAAAACGGTCTGGCAGGAATTGGGCAGGGGATGGACGCGTCCATCAGCCTGATGAATGAGGAAATGCTCTAAAGCGAGCGGGAATGGGTGGGAGCGGAGGAACGGGCCGGGGTGCTGTGACGTGCGGCGGAGTCAAAGATCAGGCAGATGTTGCGAATCACGAGCTGACCCAAGGGCAGGATTTGCAGGCTTTGGTCGGAACATCTTAAAAGGCCCTCGTCTTCCAGCTCCTTCAAAGCCTCCCATTCCGAAGCAAAGTGTTGCGCTGGATCCAGATCATGTCGCTGGCCCAGGGCGGTCCAATCGAGCGAAAAGTGACACATAAGTTCCATAATGATTTCACGGCGCAAAAGATCTTCCTTGTTGAGGAGCAGTCCGCGCCAGAGCGGACGCAGGTTGCGGCCCAGGGCCGCTTCATAGTCACGGGGATTTTTTAAGTTTTGGGCATAAACCCGCCCAAAGCTGCTGATGGAGGATGAGCCGAAAGCGTGCAGATCGCATCCGGCGTGGGTGGTGTAGCCTTGGAAGTTTCGTTGTAAGCTGTGATTTTGAAGTGCCTGCCAGAGGGGATCGCTTTCCTTGGCGAAGTGATCCATGCCGATGTGTTGATACCCTGCTGCGCGGAGTCGGGTCCATGCCAGGATGAAGAGGTCCAGCTTGGTCTCGGGACCCGGCAAGTCCGCAGCGGGGAGCGCCTTTTGATGTCGCAGCCTTTCGGGCATGTAAGCGAAGTTGAAGAGCGAGATGCGGTCGGGATCGAGTGCCAGGACCTGGTCGAGGGTTTGATGGAAGTTGACCGGTTGTTGACGGGGCAATCCATAAATAAGATCCAGCGAGATGCTCTGGAAGCCGGCTTGTCGTGCGGTATGGATGCAAGCCTCGGTCAGCTCGGGACTTTGTCGGCGGTTGATGGCCTCCTGCACAGCGGGGTCAAAGTCCTGCACTCCCATGGAGAGTCGGTTGAACCCTGCTCAGCCAGACGCTGAAGATGCTCAGGATGTGTTACCCGAGGATCCACTTCCACGCTGAGTTCCGCCTCAGGATGAAAAGGGAAACGACTTTTCAAAGTCCGGGACAAGGCGACCAGTTCTTCCGGGTGAAGGAAGGTGGGGGTTCCCCCACCCAAGTGCAATTGACGAACCTGACGGCCTGTTTTCAGATACGGGGTAAGTTGATCCATTTCCCGTTCCAACATGTTGAGATAAGAGCGGGGACGTTGCCGATCCGCCGTGAAGGTCACGTTGCAACCGCAATAAAAACAAACCGAGGAGCAAAAAGGCAGATGAATGTAGAGGGAAAGATCGCGCGGTTGCTCGCTTTCGTTGCAGCTTCGCAGTTCCTGGATGAAGTCAGCTTCCTGGAAAGTTTCTTCAAAACGATCCGCGGTGGGGTAGCTGGTGTAACGCGGTGCGGCGCGATCATGGCGGCGCAAGAGGCCCTTGAGCTGGGAAGGTTCGGCGATCGGAAGCACGGAAATATCCTGTCAGAGAGAGGGGGCGAGGCCAACCTGGAATCGGGAAGCGGCGTAAGTAGTAGCGGAGGTGCCAGCAGGGGCGGGAAATCTAATCCTGCGGACGGGGTGAGGTCGGTTCGGCCAAAATCCATGATGACAGATCAGAGGCTGTCTTTATAATAAAAAGTATTATGATGGCAGGTCAAAAAGTGGTGTGTGTGGATGACAAGTTTCCTCTGGGAATCGAGAAGTTTTACACCGCATTACCCAAACAAGGCATCACCTACGTGATCCGGGATGTGACTTTGGGCGTGAATATGAAGGGGGAGGAGGGGGAAGTCTGTTTGTATTTGATCGGACTGGAGAATCCGAAATCCACCACGCCACCCTTTCCCGAGCGGGGATTTAATGCGGAACGATTCCGTCCCCTGGAAGACGACCGTTTGAAAGAAAGCGAGCGGATCGAGGCGGAAGCCGAGCAGGACGAGGAGTTGGAAGAGGTGCGTTGAGGGAAGCTTGGGGATGGACGATGATGGAGGCGCCCTAGGGTCTGCATGGGCTGGGGAAATCTTAGGGGCGTTGAAAAAGTTTTAAATAAGGATCGAAGAGGAATAGTCTGCCGCGCTTGGCACCAGTGATTTCGCGCAAAAGTCCTCTTTGGACGAAACGTTCAATCAGCTTGTAGGAAGTAGGCCCTGAGACCTGGGCGACTTGAGCCACTTGTTTGGCGTTGATGGAGGGCTGAATAAAAAGGGAGCGGAAGAGAGCAAGACCGGGAGTGGAATGTGGTTTCCACGCGGAAATTTCCGCTTCCCAAACGGTTTTGAATTGAAGGATCTCGTTGAAAGTGACAACTCCCTGTGACGCGGTCTCGCTTAATCCGTCCAGGAAAAGAGCAGCCACTCGTTCAGTGCGTTCTCCAGGCGGACACGGGTCAATCGTTCGTAATACTCGGCACGGTGACGCTCCAAATAATCGGAAAGGTAAAGCACAGGCTTTTTAAGAATCTTTTCTGACACCAGATAAAGAGGAACCATGAGCCGACCGATCCGGCCATTCCCATCCAGAAAAGGATGAATGGTTTCAAATTGGTAATGCATGAGGGCAACTTTGAGCAAGGGGGGGAGATGCAGACTGGTGTTCTGGGAAAAAAGTTCCAAGTCACTCATAAGCATGGGGACATGATCATGCAGGGGTGGAACAAAACGTGCGTTGCCCGGATTGGACCCTCCGATCCAGTTTTGGCTGCGGCGGAATTCTCCTGGGGTTTTATGCTCGCCTCGCACACTTTTCATGAGCTTGGCATGGGCTTGGCGTAGCAGACGGTTGGAAAAGGGCAGGGTTTCCAGAGCCGTGATGGCATCGTGCATGGCTTGAATGTAGTTGTTCACTTCGCGCCAATCATCACGGCGCTCCTCCTGGATTTCCTCCTCAGGCAGCACCATTTCTTCAATCTCAGTGCGTGTGTCTTCGATTTTGCTGGATTGGGTGGCTTCCTTGACAACATGCATTCTTACGTAAAGTTCCAAATTCGGCACGTATTCCGAAAACATATCGAGCCGCCCCCAATTTTGACGGTCTGCCCGACTGAGAGCCATGAGAACGCGAGGATCATCAATACGCCAAGGACGGTTGATAAGACAAGGTTCGAAACTACGATAGCCCAGCCGTTCCTGCCAAATTCCAGCTTGAAAAGAGTTCACAACGCAAAAAAAGTAAAATTTAACTAAAGAGCGACGCTAATTAAGATTCTTGTCAAGAATTTAACTAAGACCCTCGCTAGGTTA
This sequence comes from Blastochloris sp., assembly GCA_012031345.1. Taxonomy (GTDB): domain Bacteria; phylum Verrucomicrobiota; class Verrucomicrobiia; order Methylacidiphilales; family JAAUTS01; genus JAAUTS01. The sequence goes on from JAAUTS010000039.1 coordinate 8,404, forward strand.
AAGCTTTAAATGTGTGGCAATACCACAAACTGGCATCAGAAAATACTCTTACACCCTACCGGATGGTGTCGCGGGTTCCTGATTCACGCGGAGCGGGGTGATCTGTCGTGGAAGGTGAGTTCGGCGATGCCGGATTTGTCGAGTTCGCCCAGGCCCAGATCCATCATGCGTTGGTATTGGTGCAGGGTGGCTTCGGCCAAGGGCAGAGTGAGCTGGTGTTGTCGAGCCAGGTTCAGGGCGATGCCGGAATCCTTGGCGGCGTGGGCAGCGGAGAAAAAGCAACTGTGTTCCCGGTTTTGCATGTCTTCGCCATCGGTTTGAAGGACGCGGGAAGCGGCACCTGTTTCGGAAAAGACTTCGCGCAGCATGGTCAGGTCGAGCCCCAGACTTTGTCCCAGTCCGAGACCCTCGGCCAAGCCGGCGGTGTTGATGTTCATGACCATGTTGACCAGGGCCTTGACCTGAGCGGCGTTGCCAGCCGGGCCAATGTAGCGACAGGTTTTGGACAGAATTTGCAGGAGCGGGGCAACACGTTCGAATACTTCTTTCCTGCCTCCACACATCAGGTAAAGGCTGCCTTCCCGCGCCTGCGGGATGCTGGAGGCCATGCACGCTTCCATGCTAAAGGCTCCGACGGCTTCAACCAAAGCCTCCACTTCCCGGTGGAGTTCGGGAGAGACGGTGGCGCAATTGATGAAAACTTTGCCCGCAGCTTCATGGAGCAGGGCCTGGGCTTGGAAAAGCTGTCGCATGGCGAGGTCATCGGTCACTACGGTGAGGACAATGTTAGCCTTGGCCGTCGCTGCGGCGGGGGTCGAGGCGGCCATGCAGCCCAGCTCATCGGCCAAGGATCGGGCTGCCTCGGGGCGCAGATCATAAACAGCGGTGACGGGAACATGTTGCTCATGGAGACGCCGGGCCATGTTGGCTCCCATGCGTCCCACGCCGATGATGGCCACGGGGGTCGGGTTCATGGACGGTAAAAGGGGTTGTGAATTTTTTCCAATCCCACCGTGCTGAGAGGACCGTGGCCGGGGCAGAGAAGGGTTTCATCGGGCAGGCTAAAAATTTCCTTTTGATTGGTGGCCAGAGCATCCGGGTAGGATTCCCTGCCCCCGCCCATGGAGGAGGCGAAGAGAGCATCTCCCACCACGGCGAGAGCTTGGGAGGCCCCTCGAACCACGTAAGTGCAGCCACCGCGGGAGTGACCCCAGGTCAGGCGGGTTTCGATTTGCCAGGAGTCGAGTTCAAACAAGTGCCCGCTGCGGAAGGGCTCTGCGCCCGGCAGGGCCTCACGTTCATGAACCCAAGCGGTGGCGCGGGTTTTTTCCATCAAGCGGTCGAGGTCGAGAATGTGATCCCCGTGGGTGTGGGTGAGCAGGATGAGTTTGAGCGTGAGTTGATGGGCTTTAATGTGATCGAGCATCGGACCGGCATCGGCACCCGTATCAAAAGCGATGGCTGAGGAGTTTTTGTAATCGCAGAGCAGGTAACTGTTCACCAACATGTCGTCAAAGGGAGTGCTGAAGATGGTAAGATCCTGTGGGGTGGAGGGGAAGGGGCGGGGGGCATTTTCCATGAGTTGACGCAAAGCGGAAGCTTGCAGACCCAGGGCGGAAGCGAGGGCGGGGGCGCAGGACGGGTCGGATTGACCAGCTAAAATAGAGCGGAGTTGATCGAGGGGAAGCCCGCTCGCTTGAGCCAGAGCTTCCTCCGACAGCCCCAGACCGCGCCGGGCCTTGCCCAGCACATCCAACCAGCCATCCTCGAGTTGTGGCGACATGATGGGAACTTAAAGCAAAGTCGCTCGGTGCCAAGCGTAAAGGGGTGAGAAGGGGAATGGACAGCAACCCGAATTTCCGCCGCCCTCCTACTTCGCGACATTAGAAACGACGATCGTTACTTTTAATGTCGCGGAGTAGAGAGGAATCCAAAAGGTCGGAGGGGGAGATGACGGGGCTCCTCCAAGGGGATCTTGTTTCCGTAACGCTGGAAAAGGATGCGCTGAACTTCAGGATGCTGGAGGCGGAACTCCCGGAGTTTTCGTGGTTGGGAGAGAGTCAGTCCCAGGGCGCGATGGTACATTTTCCAGACCAGTTCAGAGCAATAGATGCGATCATCCGACCAGGCAAACTGTGCGTCATAGTCTTTGCCGAGGTGACGTCGGGCTTCCGCCAGTAAGCGGGATTGGGCGGAGGGGGAGTGGAGGGGAGAAGGGTCTTTCAGTCGTTTCAAAACAAAGTGGTGATCTTTGCCACGTTTGACCCATTCGGTCCAGGCCGTCAGTTTGACTGGTTGCACCGCTTCACAGACCAGCGTTTGGGAGCCTTGCACGATCACCATGCCGACGTGACTGTAGGAGGAGCCGGTAGCGATCTGAATGGCCCGGCTTTGTGAGGATTGGCAGTCTTGGAAAACCAGATCTCCCGTGATGGGGAAAGCTTGGGGTTCGGAGGCGGAAAGGAAGCAGGCCAAGAGGAGCAGGAAGCCGAGGATAATAATTGGTTTCATGAAAAAGCTGCGTTTTCTGTTTGCAGGAAAGAGGCCACTTCCCGGTGTAGGTTGGGGGAGAGAAGAGGCCAGGGGTGGATGGGAGGGAGGCAGAGGCGTTCACGAGTGGCACCGGGTAGGCGGGAGCGGTGGCTGGGGACGACGACGGTATCGCCCGGACACCAGACGTTGAGGTGGGGGATGGGAAGGGGCTGGCGGTTGAGAGCTTGCAGAAAGGGGGTGTTGGGGCGCAGATCGCGCAGGGCGGGATGATAGCCCAAATGAGCCCAGAGTGTTCCCTGGTGGGGGCTGTTGAGGAAGACGGCGCGATGCACAGGGAGTTGGGGATGTTCGAGCAAGGCCGTGCGGATGACGATGCCGCCCATGCTGAAGCCAACGAGGCGGATGGGAGCGGTGCCGTCTTTCAAGGCAAAGGCCAAGTCTGTGGCCAGGCTTTGGAAAGAGGAGCGACCGCTGCTGTCGTAGTCCCAGAGCCGGCAGGGCAGGCCGGCGCGGTTGAGGTGTCGGGCCAGGGGTTGGAGTCGCCAAGGGGAGCCGAGCCAGCCATCTAAAATCCAAACCTCAGCTTGTGACATGAGCTGAGTGTGGGGAAAAGGAGGGCGCGGGTCGAATCGATAATCAAAGGAGGACATTGATTTCCTCAATGTGGGGAGGCTGGGCTTCTTGCTTGCCGCGGGAGGGATCGGAATTATTTTTTCCCGAACATTTTAGGCAAAGAGGCTGCCGTTGGGAGCTTTCTTGGGGGCCTCACCTGTCAGGTTTTTCCAGGTGATGGGGCCGGTGACTTTGGAGGTTTTTTGGTGAGGACTTTGGGATCGATTTTTTGGGTGTTGAAGGCGGGGCGCTGTTCGGTGACGAGCGGGGCGGAATGTTCCTGCAGCATGGAGGGGTCGAGTTTGCGCTTCATTTTCAAACGCATGAGCAGGGCGATGGCGCCGATTTGAAACTCATCATCACGTGGAGGAGGGAGTCGGAGACCAATTCTCCGTTGATGATGGTGCCGTTGGTGGAGCCCATGTCGATGACACGCAGGCAGTGATCTTCGAGCAGAATACGGCAGTGGTGGCCGGAGACAGAACCGTCGGGCAGGATGACGTCGCAATCTTCCAGCCTTCCGACCAGAATTTCGGGGCGGTCGAGGATGAATTGGAAACCTTTGAATGGGCTGTTGAGCACTTCGAAGCTGATGTCGTATTGCTTGAGGTCCATGAGCTTGGGGGCTTGGGCGGATTCGACGGCGTTGGCCGTGAAATTTTCGAGAAGAAACTCCTCTGTGGTCTGTCCGCTGTCTTCGAGCTGGGCGAAGTGGAAAAGAACTTCATCCACGTTGTATTGGAAGAGAACCCTGGGGGCGGGGGACGCGGGGTTGCCAGGTGATTTTGGGTTCCTCCCAAGTTAAGGGCAGGTAAATCCCGACCAAGCCTTGGCGCTGCATGCACTCGGCAAAGACGATGGAGCCGTCCAGCAGATAGATGACGGCGGGATTGGAGGGGCCTTCCACCAAAAGACAGCCTGTTTCCTGGGCTTGGCCGTGGATTTGCAAATGGTCTGGAAGGGTCGAGCTACTCATTCTCTGGCATGGTTGTTGGACGGGTCTCCGAAGAGCCAAGCTAAGCCGGACTGCGACAGGTTCAACACCATAATACAGGCAGAAAATCTTTGCAAAGAAGATGTCATTCGCAGCGAAAGAATTCCCGCTCAGGATTTCGAGAGGGGCCGTGGGGTGGAAACTGGCCGGATTTTTGTGGGCAGGGCTCCATTTTAAACTTTTACCCCGCCGGCTTCCCCGCTAGCTTTCAAAGCTCATGCTCAGCCTTTCCAATGTCAGCAAAGCCTTCGGGGGACGCACTCTCTACGAGGACGTGTCCCTACAGATCAATTATGGGGACCGGGTCGCCATCGTCGGTTCGAATGGGGCGGGCAAGTCCACGCTCTTTTCCATCATTCTGCGCGAGAATGATCCCGATGCCGGCACGGTTTCGATGGATCGGAACACGACTCTGGGTTTTTTGCCGCAGGAGACGGCGGCGACAGGAGATGAGACGGTCTTGGAGCTGGCCACGGCCATCACCCCGGAACATGCGCGTTGGCGTCGCATCCTGACCCAGGCGGAGGCGGAAGGGGACACGGAGAGTGAAGCTTACCACGAGGCGCAGTCGCACTACGCTGAGTTGGGGGGTTTTCAACTCGATCCCAAAGCCAAACGGATTTTGAGTGGGCTGGCTTTTCGTGAAACGGATTTCAACCGCATGGCCCGCACCATGAGCGGGGGTTGGATCATGCGGGCGCATTTGGCGCGGCTCCTGGTCATGGAGCCGGATCTGTTGATGTTGGATGAGCCGACCAACCACCTGGATTTGGAGTCGCTGGGCTGGTTCCAGACTTATCTGCAAAGTTATCCCGGCGCCATCCTGATGATTTCGCACGACCGGGCGTTTCTGAATGCCTTGATCGACACGATCCTGGAGATTCGGAATAAAAAGGTTCACCGTTACCGGGGGAACTACGATGACTTTGTGGAACAACGGGCCGCGCGCGAGGCGCAACATTTGGCGGCGTATAAAAATCAGCAGAAAGAGATCGAGGACCTGCAGCGTTTTGCCGATCGGTTCCGGGCCAAGGCCAGCAAGGCGGCCCAGGCCCAGAGCAAGCTGAAGCAGATTGATCGAATGGAAAAGATTGAGGCACCAGAGGGCAGCGAGAAACGCATCAGCATCAACTTCCCTCAGCCCACACGCAGCGGGCAGCGCGTCGTCACTCTGGAGAAGATTCATTTCGCCTACGCGGAGCAAAAAATTTATCAGGGGATTGATTTCGAAGCGGAGCGGGAGGAGAGGATTGTGTTGGTGGGGCCGAACGGAGCGGGGAAATCGACTCTATTAAAAATTCTTGGAGCGGTGGTCACGCCGCAGGAGGGGGTCAGGAATTTGGGACATAACGTGCAGGCGGGTTATTATTCACAAAATCGTGTGGAGATGTTGAATCCGAACCGGACGGTTTTGCAGGAAGCTCTGAGCATCCAGAAGCAGGTGCCGGAGCAGTTGGCGCGCACGGTGCTTGGTTCCTTTTTGTTTCAGGGGGATGATGTCTTCAAGAAAACCAGTGTGTTGTCCGGGGGGGAGAAGTCCCGTCTGGCTCTGGTCAAGTTGCTGTTGGATCCACCCAACCTACTGCTCATGGACGAACCGACGACGCACCTGGACATGGCCAGCATCGACGCCTTGATCGACGCGCTACAGCAGTATCAGGGCACGGTCATCTTCATCAGCCACGATGTTTATTTCATCCGTTCCCTAGCCAAAAAGGTGCTGCATATCAGCGCGGGTCAGCTCACGCCTTATGCCGGAGATTATGATTATTATTTATTAAAATCCAAAGCAACTTCGGAACGGGGTGGACTGGTGGCGGGGGAGAAGTTGAGCAATCATCGTCCGGAGGAGGAACTGGCGGAGGAGGTCAAGCCCAAGGTCTCGGTGTTCAAGACCAAGGAGCAGAAGCGCAAGGAGGCGGAGGAGAGGCAGGCACGTTCCGCCGCCAAGAAGCTGGCTCAGGGTGAGGCGGAGCTGCTGGAGAAAGACATCGCCCGCATGGAGGCGCGGAAGAAGGAATTGGTGTCCGCGTTGGAAGACCCGGAGAATCACGGACAAGGTTCCCGCGTGGTGGAGTTGAACCGGGAACTGGCGGCCTTGACGGAGAAGTTGGAGTCGGCCAATCAGCGCTGGCTGGAGAAGCTGGAGTTGTTGGAGGTTTCGAGTTTCTAGTTCCGGGTTTCGACTTGGGAAAGAGGGTTCACGCGGGTGCGCGGGGGCGCGGAGGGGGGATGAGCCTTGCCGCCGTCATGGCGAGGAGGCTTGGCGACGAAGCAATCCAGTGGGGTTGGATTGAATTCAAACAGGGAAACCACCCGCGGATTCCCGGCCCCTGGATCACCGCGTCGCGCTGCTCCTCGTGATGACGAAGAGCGGGGAACTTTTGGCTTATCTCAACAAACTTTTCAAGAGGTTGAGGAGTTGGGCTTCCTCGGCGTTAAAGCCGTCGGCGTGGAGGAGCTTTTCCGTTTTGAGCAGGACATGGGCGCTGACCTTTGGGTCTTTTAGCACGGGAACCAGCTTTTCCAGATAGGCCCGGGTTTTCTCCAGTGATTCTGAAACGTCTCTGGCTCTGGCGATGGAGAGGTTGACATGAGTGGAGGGAGATAAGTCGGATTCCCAGGCAAGCTCTTCGATTTTTTCATGGAAGACTTTTTCTTCGGCTAGTGAAAAATGTCCATCAAAGCACATGGCCAGAACAAAGATATCGGCCATGGCCTGGCACTGGATTTCATCAAACTTTAATTCCATAATTTTTTATGATAGACGGAAAGATTGGTTGGTCAAGGTTTACATGGGGAAGCGCCGGGTAAGTTCACTTACCTTTTGGATTGGTTAAGACTAAGGATAACCTTCCAGTAGCTTGTCTGCGTTGCGGCTCAGAGTAATGCGTTTGGCCCGGAGTTTTTGCGACTTGGGGTTGTCCTGACTGGAGACTCCTGCTAGGTTCTTCGTTTCGTATGACTCTTTCCGCTCCGCGCCCCATCTATTTGGACAACAACGCCACCACGCAGATCAGTGAGGGGGTGTTTGAGGTCATGGTGCCGTATTTGACGGAACATTACGGAAATCCTTCCAGCGCTTATCGGCTCGGGCGCAGCAGTGCGGTGGCTCTGGACCGGGCGCGCGAACAGGTGGCCGATCTGCTGGGTTGCAAGGCGCGGGAGATCGTCTTTACCAGTTGCGGGACGGAATCGGATAACGCGGCGATTGCCTCCGCGCTGAAGACCACGGGGCATCGTCATGTCATCGTCAGTGCGGTGGAACATTCCGCGATCAAAAATCAGTGTGAGGATTTGGAGTTGCAGGGTTATGCTGTGACCTGGTTGCCGGTGAATGCGGAAGGGATCTTGAGTGTGCAGGAGGTGGAAAAAGCGTTGCGCCCGGACACGGCCATTGTTCCCTGATGTGGGCCAATAATGAGACCGGGGTGCTTTTCCCGATTGAGGAAATCGGAGCGTTGTGCCGGGAGCGCGGAGTTTTGTTTCATACGGATGCGGTGCAGGCGGTGGGAAAGATTCCGATGCGGCTGGCGGAGTTGCCGATCGATTTTCTTTCCCTGTCCGGCCACAAGCTTCATGCGCCGAAAGGGGTCGGGGTTCTTTATGTGCGGCGCGGCACGCCTTTTGCCCCGATGTTGATCGGAGGTTCCCAGGAGAAGAAAAAGCGCGGGGGCACGGAGAACGTGGCTTCGATTGTGGCGCTGGGACAAGCGGCGCAGGAGGCGGCGGAGAATCTGGAGAGTGAGGCCCGGGAGTTGCGACGTTTGCGGGACAAGCTGGAACAGGGCATCTTGAGTCAGGTGCCCGGAACGCATCGGAACGGTCATGCCGAGTTGCGTCTGCCGAACACGAGCAACATCGCCTTTGACGGAGTGGAGGCGGAGGCTTTGTTGATTTTGCTGGATCATCACGGGATCTGTGCGTCCGCCGGATCGGCCTGCACTACGGGTTCTCCCACGCCGTCGCATGTGTTGCGCGGTATGGGCCTGCCTGTGGAGCGGACCCTGGGGTCCCTGCGGCTTTCGTTATCGCGTCTGAACACGGAGTCGGAAGTGGACGAAGTGTTGCGGGTGATGCCTGGGTTGGTGGAGCGGCTCCGGCGTGAAATGCCCAAGGCGCGGGAGTTGCGGGAAAGTTTGGAAATGGAAGCAGGATCACCACTGAGGACACAGTGAACACAGGGGAGAGCGGTGTTATTTTTTATGAGTGTTTTTGTGTTGCCACGGAATGCCTCATGGTGGATTCGCCAGGATTTGAGGGTTAATTTACGAATTTTATTAAAGAAAAATTATAAAGAAGTTCTTCCTACACTGTGTTCTCTGTGTCCACTGTGGTTAAATTAGTTTTATGACGATTCACGATGTTATTTCCAAGGAAGAGCTGAGGCGGGAGATGTTTCCGGTGGTGGAGCGGAGGATTTTTCTGGCTCATGCGGCGGTGACGGCGTTGCCGCGAGTGGCGGGTGAGGCACTGCGGTGGTTTGCCGAGAAATCGGAGCAGGATCAGCAGGAAGCAGGGGAAATTTGGCCCCGGACCCTGGGAACGCGGGCGGTGGCAGCGCGGCTCCTGGGTGGGGCGCGGGAACATGAGATCGCCCTGTTGGGGCCGACGGCGCTGGGGTTAAATTTGGTGGCGGACGGGCTGGAATGGGCGGAGGGGGATGAGGTGGTTTATTACGCGGACGATTATCCGGCGAATGTTTATCCCTGGTTGAAATTGCGCGAGCAGGGAGTGAAGGCGGTCCCTGTGCTGGTGGAGGAAACGGGGGTGGTGACTTGGGCGGCGGTGGAGGCGGTGTTGACGGAGCGAACGAAGTTGGTCTCGCTGGCCAGTGCGAGTTTTGTTTCGGGTTATCGAGTGGATCTGGAGGGGATCGGGAAACGGCTGCAGGAGCGCGGGATTTTATTTTGTGTGGATGGCATCCAGACTTTGGGAGCCTTTCCGCTTTCGGTGGAGCACATTGATTTTTTGAGCGCGGACTCGCATAAATGGCTGCTTGGACCCTTGGGAGCTGGAATCTTCTACGTTAAAGAATCGAGATTTGAGTTGCTGAAGCCGAGTTTGTTGGGGTCTTGGAATGTGGATTCGCCGAACTTTATTGCGCAAAATACGATTGCTTTTTATCCCGGTGCGCGACGTTATGAGCCGGGGTCTTTGAATGTGCCGGGTATTTTGGCCATGAGGGCGTCGATGGAGCTGCTGCTGGAGTTGGGGGTGGAACGGGTGGCGGAGCGGATTCTGCATCTGCGTTCTTTTTTGGCGCGGGAGATGAGGGCCAGGGGTTACGAGACGTATATTTCGGAGCGGGGCGTGGCCGAGCAGTGTGGCATTTTGAGTTTTCGCTTGAAGGAAGAGGAGCGGGGACGGGGTTTGCCCGGGCGATTGCAGGAGGCGAGGATTTCCGTCTCGGTGCGCCATACCCGAGCGGGGGAGAAGCTGCTGCGGGTGGCGCCGCATTTTTATAATACGGAAGAGGAGCTGGGAGCGGGTGTTAAGTTTGGTGTGAAGGGAGGAGGTGGAGGAAGTTTCGGGTTTCTAGTTTCGGGTTTCGGGTTGCTGATGCTGGTGCCGTCACTGCGAGGAGTCCCCGACGCGGCAGTCCAGGACTTGAGCTAGGCGGAAAGACGCCGCCCTTGGGACTCCCGGCCCTTGGATCACCGCGTCGCGGGGTGGGGAAACACACCCGGGAGCGGGCCTGCCGGCCCGTTTCTGCCCTCTTTGATATAGGGGATAGGAATTTCGGGTTTCGAGTTGCTGATGCTGGTGCCGTTAGCTTGGGAATGATGAAGACGTTGTCAAATTTTGAGCAGGGCTTGAAGTCTTTCTAAAGAGATCCAGGCGGCATCTTCGCGCCGTTCCAGAAACGGAGCGACATCCCTAAGTGCGGCTTTCCAGTCGAGTGTTTGCAGATGAGTGGCTACCAGGTTGCGCCAAGTGGTGGAGGTTGCCTTTTCGCCTTCCCATCCAGTTTGCTGGAGGGCGTTGGCCAGCAGGTTGAGGTTGGGTTCAGGCCAATCCGGATCCGAAAGATACCAAGCCAGGTCGTAGAGATCCCGGCCTTTGGTGTATTTACGGCTAAGGATGGCATGGAGTTTCCCTGCCAATAAAGAGGCTTTGTCGTAATGCAGTAGATTTAACATAAAAAAACGGCGAACCAATGTGGTGGTAGTGTGAGAGCCTTCCGGGGGATTGGTATCGATCTCAATTTTGACGGACAGGGTCTCATCACGCAGGGGTGAGATGCCGACTTCATGGAGCAGGCCGCGAAACTTGACAAGGGCCGATGTGACGGTCTTTTGAGCCCGGACTTTGATTTCCACCGCATAGGCTTCTTCCTGCAAGTCCTTGTGCAGGGAGCGCATCCGTTTTTCGAATCGCGCATCCTCTCCCGGCGTAAGCAGGGAAAAATCGAGATCCTCGGAATAACGGGGGAGGTTGAATAAAAAACGGAGTGAGGTGCCCCCGACAAAGGCCCAGTTGCTGAAGGCTCCGTGGTCCTGCAGGGAAAGTAGGATTCTGGCCTGAAGAAATTCACGTGTGATACTGAGTCGGTGGAAATCATCGGATTCCCCGCGCAGTCGCTCAAGCAATAACGGTTTCATGGGGGCTTTCCTCTTTCCAAAGTTGATGCAGAAGGGAAATGGCGCGTTGCACTTTCGGGGCTTGCATGATTCGTCCTATTTCATTTAAGGTGAGCCAGTTGAAGGTCTCGGGAATTTCCAGACGCAATTCCTGGAGATAATCGGCCAGATCGCTTCCTGGGGTTAAATACAGGAGATCGGCCAAGGCCTTTTCCGGGGTGGCTAGGCGGGCCACCTGATTCACGGCCACCTCGCGTTCGACAAATCCAAAAAAGTGCCGTCCCTGAACATGGCGGAAGTGAAATTGAGCCAAGGAAGTCTCCAGTTGCTCAGGACGCCCGCCCGTTACGCTGGTTACGACGGGAACATACTCGGGAATCAGGCCGTAGTAAGACAAGGCGGATTGTAGGCTGACGTAGGAGCTGCGTCGGAGTTGATTGGCTATTAAAAAGGGGTGCGGTCGTGTGGGAAGGTAGGGACGATTGAGCAAATAGACTTCGCGTCTGAGTTGCAGAATCTTCCCGCTCTTGGTCCATCGATCCAACTGCCTTCGCAGAGCGGCAGGATTTTTCACGCCTGCCAAGAGATCGCCAGTTCGAAAAAGGCCACCAGGCGGACATTTTTCCAAGAGGGAGGCAAAAACCATGGCGATAAAATAGCATTTATGTCTATTTAATGCAATAGAAATCAATAGAAATCATTAGAAATCGCTGATTCAAGGCAAGCAAACCGCAAAGACACCAAGATCGGCGTCAGCGGGCTGGGGAAACACACCCGGAAGCGGGCCTTTGGCCCTTTCTGCCCCTCTTGATATAGGGGATAGGAATTTCGGGTTTCGAGTTCCGTGTTGCTGAATACTAAAAACTGAAAACTAATTTCTGTCTTTAAACTTTACATTTCCAAGTTTAAACTCCTCCCTCCCCGTTCCTATCTTGAAGCTGGAGGGCGGAGGGTTTAGGATGCGGGGATGAGGAAGGATTTTGTGGGAATCAGGGCGGGGGGAAGTGGGATGCTGCTGCTGGGGATGTTGGGCTTGATCGGAGGGTTGATGGCTCAGGGACGGGCGCAGGAATCGGGCTTTGGGGTGCGAGAAAAGTCTGAGACGGCTCTGATTGGGATTCTTTATGATTTCAAACAGACCCAGAAACGGGTCAAGACCAGTGTGGACACGCGCAGCTATGCCCAGATTGTGGACAACTTTTTGAGCAAGGGCTGGGATGAAGGAGTGTTGAACGGGTATTATCGGGTCACTCAACCTTTATACACCACGCAGGTTTACATTCCGCTCATCTCCGCCTCCGCTGCACCGAAAGCTTTCGGCGCGGAAAAGACGGTGGAGCCGCGCTTGTGGATGGTTCATTACAAGGGGCAGATTTCCGCTCCGCAAAACGGGCGATATCGTTTCGTGGGCTATGCGGATGACTGGATAGCGGTGGCTATCAACCAGGAGACGGTATTGTTGAATCATCGGCACGATACGCCGCTGCCTAAAACGGCTTGGAAATCTAAGGAAAAGGAGGGGATGCAGGCTTCGAATGGGAGGTTGCGGTATGGGGACTGGGTGGAGTTTAAGGAGGGGGTGGTCATGGATTTGGACGTGGCGATGGGGGAGAGGCCAGGGGGATTTTTTTCCGCTTTTTTATTGATTCAGAAAGAGGGGGAGACTTATGAGAAAAGCTCCAAGGGGGACTCCATTTTACCGTTGTTTCAGTTGGTGCCGCGCGAGACACAGCCGGCGAAGGAGTTGTCCAAAGGACCGCCTTTTGTGTTGAGTCCGAGGACTTGGAAGTCGGTGCAGTAGGGTGGGAGGGCTAGTTTCGGGTTCCTGATTTCGGGTTTACTGTTTGCTGTTTACGGTTCCAGTTGACCGTTGACTGACAACAGTTAGCCGAAAGCCTTCGACTGCCGTCATGGCGAGGAGGCTTGGCGACGAAGCAATCCAGT
>JAAUTS010000040.1 GCA_012031345.1 Blastochloris sp.
ACCCAGGGGATTCCCTGCCCCTGGATCACCGCGTCGCGTTGCTTCTCGCGATGACGGAGGGGGAGGGAGGTTTCTGGTTACTGGTTCCGGGTTTCTGGTTTCTGGTTACTGAACACTGAACACTGAACACTGAACACTGAACACTGAACACTGAAAACTGAAAAACTGAAAACTGAAAACTGAAAACTGAAAACTGAAAACTGAAAACTAATTGTTAGACTTGGATCAGCGCGTCGCATGGCTCCTAGTGATGCAGAAGAGGGGTGGGCTTGAAATTGAAGTCTCGACAGATCAACTGGTTGAACTAGTTTAATTTCATGAAAACTCTTGAAGTGGGAGCTTTTGAGGCCAAGACGCATCTGTCCCGTTTGTTGGATCAGGTGGAGCAGGGGGCCTTGGTGACCATCACCCGACATGGCAAGCCCGTGGCGCAGTTGATGCCGGCTCCGAAAAAGAAAAAGGGAAAGTTTGGATGTGCGAAAGGCCCTGGGTTTTATATGGCACCTGATTTCGATGAGCCGCTGGAGGTTTTTAAGGACTACATGTGAGTTACTTGATTGACACCAACGCGTGGATTGGCTTTTGGGGCGGGGATCAGGCCTTCGGTTCAAAAGCCAAGCAAATTATGGTGGATCAGCCGGATACTTGCCTGATCAGTATGGCCAGTATTTGGGAGGCATCGATCAAGATCGGGCTGGGTAAGTTGAGGCTGCCCTATGATTTGAGACGTGATCTGCCGCGTTTGTTGGAGGAGAACGGATTCCTGTTGTTGGGGATCGAGCAGGACGATGCTTTGGGAGTGCTGGATTTGCCTCCCCATCACGGGGATACCTTTGACCGGATGATGACGGTGCAGGCTATGAGGCGAAATTTGCGGGTGATCAGCAGGGATCCGGTTTTCGAGCGTTACGGTTTGCGCCGGGTGTGGTGAGAAGGGGGGCTGTTGGTTTCGGGTTTCGGGTTACTGAAAACTGAAAACTGAAAACTGATTTCCGAGCCCTGGATCACCACGTCGCACTGCTTCGTGATGACGGATGACGGATAAGCTTCCCCACAAGAACCACCGCCATGATACAGTTACCACGTCACTTGGGTTGCCTTGAGCCTGGGTGAGGATTAGGTTGTTTCTTAGAAACCGAAAAAGGACTTATCTATGAACAAGATCAAGCATCAACTTCAGACATCAGCTCAGGCGGGATTGGCGGCTTTCCTTTTGCTGGCACTGCTGGCGGGCTCCGGGCTGCAAGCACAGGTTATTTGGGATGGTGACGTGGACGGAAATTGGTCCACGGATAGCGGTCCAGGTAACACCAACTGGGTTGGCGACGTCCTACCCACAACGACGGACACCGTGCAGTTCAATGATGTAATTTCCGGCACTCAAAGCACCACAGTGGACGTGGCTTTTATCAATCAGGCCTTGCGCATCAACCAGACCACCACCACGGCTGTCAACGAGATCACTCTGGGCTCCACTCTGACTTTGAGCAACAACGGGGCCATGCTCTTCAACAGTGCCACGGCGGCATCCAACACTTTGGCTAATGCGGATATGTTTGTGCTGGATTTGAACGGAAATGATCTGGTTTTCAGTGGTGCCAGTGGAAACCAGGCCCAAACCCTGATGGGTTCCTATGTTTTTGATACTACGGGTGGCGATATTCTCTCGAACTGGGCTATTGGAACTTCGGGATCAAATTCATTAACCTTCAACTTCGGAAATGCATCTGGAGCATCAAGTATTGAAGTCAGCGGTTCGGGTGTGTTGGCCCGCATTGGGCAGTCCGCCAACTTGGCTGGCACAAGTAACAACTCCCGTCCTTTCACGATCAATCTGGGCACAACATCGAACGTGGATGTCACGAGTGGTGGGCATCTCGCGTTCATTCGCAGCATGAGGGCGGACAGTCACACCTTCTCTACCAATAATGCAGGAACCATCGACGTGGGTGCTGGCAGTATTTGAGTTTCATGACAGACACGGGAAACAGCGGAGGAATCAGCACGATAAGTTTCACTAACCAATCGGGCGGAGTGTTGACTCAGGCGGGAGAAGTGAACTTTCAACGTCTTAAATCGGGTGGGTCAGGCAATGATAATGGGACAATTACCTACAACAACCAAGGCACTTGGATCGTGGATGGGAATGCGGCAGCTCTGAACCTTCGTTTAAGGAGCGCCGCGTCCACCGTCACTCTAAACCTGAACAACTCAGGCACGTTAAGAGGTTCTGGGGCGAACGATGTGTTGGAATATACTCGTTTCAATACCACAGGCTTGGCTGGAACGACAGGAGCTGTCACGGGTCGGGCTCTGATCACCAATACGGGCGTTGTTTCTCCCGGAGCAGGACACGACGGCAGCGGTCTGACCACTGTGGGTCAGTTGACCCTGCGTGATTTGGATCTCACCTTCAGTGGTGTGGATGCCACTCTTCGTTTGGATATCGGTGGCACAGGTGCAGGCCAGTTTGATGTGCTTAGTTTGGCGGATGGTCTGACATCTGGCTCTGGGGCAGGTGCTCTTACGCTGGACGGTAATTCCAAGCTTCAACTGTATTACGTGAACAGTTTCAATCCAATTGCTGACTACAGTCTGACCATCTTGAACTATGGTTCCCGCACGGGTGCTTTTGATCTCTTGTCCAACTTGAGCATCTTCAATGCAACGGGTGATGCGGCTAATGTCGCCAACTACAGCATCACCTATAACTCAGGTAATGCTGTGTTGAACTTCACCGCCATTCCTGAGCCTTCCACCTACGCTCTGCTCGGCTTGGGTCTGGGTGCGCTGTGGGTCCTGCGTCGCAGGAATGCTCCTCGTGCTAAGTGAATCGTAACAAGTTACTGGTGAAAAGTGCGGATAACTGGTAACTCTTTTATCCATTGCATGCGCCTTATCGAGACATGGTCACTCGGTCTTTTCCTGCTGCTTCTTTTTTTGGGGCTGACCTTGCGGGCGGAGGAAGCTGGGCAGGCGGTGTATTTTGGGAAAAAAGAAAGCACGGAAGCGGCTCTGATCGGGATTTTGTATGATCTCAAGCAGGATCAGCAACGCAATTCGTTGAAGTGGACCAAGGCGACGGAGTTGATGGGGCAGTTTCTGAGGGCGGGTTGGGATGAGGCTTTGTTGAATAAGTTTTATCGGGTGACGAAACCTCTTTATGCCACCCAGGTCTTCATTCCGCAAATGGATGCCGACAGCGCACCCGCCGCCTTTGGGGTTCAGGACACGGTCAAACCACGTAACTGGTTGATTCATTACAAAGGGCAGGTTTCCCCACCCAAGGCCGGGCGATTCCGTTTTTTAGGTGGGTCGGATGATTTTATGGCGGTCGCCATCAACCAAACCACGGTGCTGATCGCCAATCATCCGCAAATTGATTTTGAAAATCCAGGCTGGAAAGGGGTGAGAGAGGATCCTTGGGTGCCGAATGGACGTTCGGTGAAGGGGGACTGGTTTACGGCCAAGCCAGGGGAAATCATGGATATCGACATCATTGTGGGAGAGATTCCGGGAGGATCCTTTGGGGCCTGGTTATTTATTGAGCAAGAGGGAGTGAAGTATGAGGAGCGCAAAGGACAGATGGTGCCGACCATTTTTCAGGTGGCACGAAGAACCTTTGACTTGAAGGGCGATCTCCCGGCTTACGCAGACATGCCGGAACCGTGGATTTGTCATCAGTAGGGGCTGGTTTCGGGTTTCGAGTTTCGGGTTTCCGGTTTCCGGTTTCCGGTTTCCGGTTTCCGGTTTCCGGTTACTGAAAACTGAAAACTCACTCCCAACTCTCAAATCACCGCAGGCTTGACATCATGATGCTTAAGCTTGATGCTTCTGTGCGTGAGGACGACATTGAACATTGATGAGCATCTCTTGCATGAACTTAAGGCTATTGCGCTGGCCAAACAGCAGACTCTGGGCCAGGTGGTGGAAGAGGCCTTGCGGATTGCCTATTTGAAACGTCCCAAAACCAAGTTGGAGCAACAGCCGAGGCCCTTGAAGACCTTTGGCGGCGACGGGGTGATGCCGGGGGTGGATCTTGCTTCTTCAAACGCCTTGTTGGAATGCATGGAGAACGGATGATTCTGCTGGATGTCAATATTCTGGTTCAAGCTCATCGGGAGGATGCGGATCAACATCGCGCTGTGCGGAGTTGGTTGGAGGGTAAGATGTCTTCGCCAGAGGGAGTGGGGGTGTCAGATCTGGTGCTGAGTGGATGTTTGAGGGTGATTACGCATCCTAAGGTGTTTCTGCGACCCACCCCATTGGAGCTGGCACTGGAGTTTGTCCGGGATTTCCGTGATCGGGAGGAGGTTCAACTTCTTGCGCCGGGGAAACGGCATTGGGGGATTTTTACCAAGCTCTGTCGGGAGGGAGATGCGCGTGGAAATTTTGTTCCGGATGCCTATCATGCAGCCTTGGCCATGGAGTATGGGTGTACATGGTTCAGTTTGGATCGTGGGTTTGCCCGTTTTCCTGGCTTGGTGTGGAGACATCCCTTGGAAGATATTTGAGGGAGGAGGAACTGTGAAGACGGGTAGGGAGGGGGAGGGAAGTTACTGGTTACTGGTTACTGGTTACTGAAAACTGAAAACTGAAAACTGAAAACTAATTCTTAGGCCTTGGATCACCGCGTCGTGTGGCTCGTGATGACGGAGGGGCAGACTGATTGCTAATAGCCCACCCTCAGAGGGCATGATGATGTTACAAATAACATAAAGAAAGAATTGGATATTGAGATGCCAATACATTATATTGGCAATGTGTTAATACAACTTTTACCGTTTAGTGAAGGTTTTAAGGCAAAGCCAAGGAGTCGGCGGGGATTTAGTCTGATTGAGGTGACGTTTTCCTTGGGCATCATGGCTTTTGTTCTGGTGACTTTGTTGGGGATGATTCCGGTCAGTCTGAACACCTATATGACTTCGGTGGATTTGACTACTCAGGCCAACATAGCGCAGAGATTATATACCATGGTTCAGCAGACACCTTTTGGTGACAGCAACTTTTCTCAGCTGAATGGCGATTATTATTTTGATGATGAAGGGTTTGTCGCCGCCGAGGATAATTTTGTTTATCATGCCAAACTCAGGGTTCCAAGTCAGGCCACTGAAGTTCCGACGGCGGCAGGGTCGGCGGAGAATCCCGAGATGAGGACCTTGGTGATTGAGATTGCCCGGGGTAAAAAGTGGACGCGGTTACTTTGAGTTCCCAATTACAAACCTTCAGTTATGTCGTGGCCAATACAGGACTTTAAGCCGCTCCAGCGTTCTGCGGCGGGATTCAGCATGGTCGAGATCATGGTTTCGATCACCATCCTGTCGGTGATCTTGCTGGCCACCACGGCCATGATCGGCCAAGTCAACAATGTCTGGCGGCGCACGACCGGGAAGATGAATGCCTTTCAAGAGTCTCGTGCGGCTTTTGAATCACTGACCCGCAAACTGAGCCAATCCACGCTCAACACATACTGGGACTATAATCCGCCGATTGGGAATCCGGGAGGGCTGGTGCCTACGGAATACGTGCGACAGTCTGAGTTGCATTTTGTGTGTGGACCCGCGAAGGAGCTTTTGAACGGGGTTCCTGCATTGACCACAACGGGCCATGCGGTTTTTTTTCAGGCACCCCTGGGTTACACGGTGGATAGCAGTTCCACTCAGGGACGTTTGGACAATCTCCTGAATGCCTCGGGGTATTTCATCCAATACTCCAGCGATCAGGATCGTCGCCCCAACTTCATCCAAGCTGCCAGCGGAGTGCTGCCGAAAAACCGATATCGACTGATGGAGTTGTGGCAACCTTCATCCGAGTTGTCCGTTTATGCCATCAACTGGGACACGGTGGCCAACCCTTATGACTGGTTTATGGAGCCCGTGACCCAAAAGCAGGGAAGAGCGATTGCGAGCAACATCATCGCGCTGGTCATCCAGCCGGGTCGTTCGAGTGGGGATACGGGAGGGCCTTTGAGTTCGGACTTCAGTTATGATTCCCGTCGTTACCTCAAGTCTCCGGCCAATCCCTTTGCCAGTCTGACCCGGAACCAACTGCCTCCGGTTTTGAATGTGACCATGGTGGCTTTGGATGAGGACTCAGCCAAGAGAATGGATGAAAAGTTTGGAGATACGGCACCGCTGCTTCAGGCAGATGCCTTGTTTACGGAACCGGACGATTTGGCCAAGGATCTTTATGTCAAGGAGGGGGGCGACACATCGTTGGAGGCCTTCCTGGCTGAAAACGGCTACAACTACCGAATTTTCGTCGTCGATCACCATACGTCAAGCCAAGTGGAGTGAGGAATAGGAAAAAACAAATGAAAGCCATGCAGTTTCATCGTCCAACCCAGAAAGGGATCGCACTCATTGTCACCCTGGCCTTTATTGTATTATTGGCAGGTTTATTGTTGGCCTTTATCCAGGTGGTCAGGACGGACTTGGGGATTTCGAAGGGGTATGCGGGGGGCAGCAGTGCGCGCCTGATGGCCAACTCCGCGTTGAATTTAGTGATAGGCCAGTTACAGAAATCCACGGGTGAGGCCACAGAAGCCTGGGTTTCCCAGCCCGGACTGATACGGACCTACAATACTTCGGGAGATCCGGTCCGGGCCTATAAGTTATATTCCTCAGGTGCCATGGAAGTGGAAGGGGCCTTTGATCCTTCCACCGATCTACCACCCTCGAATTGGAGTTCGGAGCCCAATGTTTATGTGGATCTGAACAGCCCGATTGAGTCGGGTAAGGATGCTGTTTACCCGATTGTGGATGCCTCAGCCATCACCAGTGCGGGCATAATTGATGCCGACAATGACAATGCGCCCGACATAGAAGGATTCTCGATTACGGATATGGATTACTTTACGGAAGGCAGTGGCAGCAGCCCCAACCGTTTAGCCATGCCGGTGCAGTGGCTTTATGTGTTGAAGGACGGGAGTTATGCGCGGGCCACGGCAGGCACGGGCAACGCGGCCAAGTTGACGGGCTTGGATGGGTCGGCCGTGACCGGTGACAATCCTCCGGTGGCCCGCATCGCCTTTTGGGCGGATGACGAAAGTGCCAAGATCAACATCAACACCGCTTCGGAAGGAACGCCTTGGGATACTCCGGTGGTCAATACGCATCCACTCGGCACCCCTAACAACACCGCCGCTCTAACCACTCGCCCGGCCAACTGGCCCCAGAATCAATTCACAGAATATGACTTCGCCCAGTTTCAACCCTCACAACATGAATACCAGCGCTATCCGGGGCATCCTGCCACCACCGCACTTTCCCCGGTGCTCTTTGCCGCCATTGCCCAAAACCTGGGTTACAGTGCCACCTCTCCAACGTTTGCCCAGCGCACGGAAATCATGGAAAAGATTTTCGACATATCACCCCGTGTTACAGGTGGTGTGCAATCTTCCCTGGGTGGGACCCGTCGAGGCAGTGCCTCTCTGACCTTGAAGACGGATCGTCTCTATACATCAATTGATGAGCTGCTTTATTCGGACAAGTTGGTTGATAACCAACGGGTTGAGAATCCTCTCTACAGCACTGAAGAAGCTCGAAGAAAACTGATTGAGCAAATCAAGTTTTTTATTACTGCAAACAGTCGAGCCCCAGAGGTGAATCTGGCGAATAAACCTCGAATCGTAGCCTGGCCTGTTCATTTGAATACCTCGACTGATTATCGGAGTGCCTTTGATCGACTCATTGCGTTTTGTGGCACTATCGGCAGAGGAAGCGGAGCCAAGACATTCTATTTTACACGCGAGAATCCACTCAGTAAGGCTCAGGATTGGACCAACAGAAATCAACAGCTTTTTAATTATCTAAATCAACTGACTTCCAATCCCATCCCTGGTTTTGGTGGAAATTTTTCGAGTAAAATGGGGGTGGACCAAAAGCAAGTTTTGATGCAAATGATCGACTACATCCGATGCCTGAATCTTCAGGATCCCACCGTGACCAATTCCTTCACTCCACGTGCTACTCAGACTTTAGGAGTCAACAATATTCTCAGTGGCATGGTGCTTCCGCTTGAACCGACCACCGGGTTGGCCTCCGGAACCAAAGGCGTAGGGAGAATTCCCACGGTTACTGAGGTGGCCCTACCTATGATCTATTACTCAAGTAATATACCGCCCATTTCAACATCAACGCAGTATTACCAGTTGGCTGTTTATCCTGAATTATTCTGCCCAATGGCGGGTTACTCCTCGCTTGCTATCAATCTGCAAATTCGTTTCACCGCACTGGACATAAGGGTTAATGGAACACCGTTTACTTTCCCAGACCCCAACCATGTGATGTCGGTCGCCCTACTGCCCATGCCAGGTGGTGGAAACTTTCATGGTCAATCAAGGCTTGGAGGATACATGGGTATTGGAAGTCTCTTTGAAACGAGCAGCCCACCAGTCAGCAATCAAATTCCAATCACAGCCTTGCCCGCTACTGGAAATCTAACCATAGATTCTGGGAGCAGAATTGCCTTCGAGATTTGGTCTCCTCATAGTGGCGGAACTCCAGTTCTTCTGCAGAAATTTGATTATACCTTTGGCACGACCCCCAGTTTTGTGCGTCCTAATCGCAGCACTAGAACCTTTGCCAACCGTATTGCTACTGCCCATGGCTCAAACCCTCAGGGTGCATTCGAACCTACCACCAACTGGAACCCACATACCGCACATTTTGACAGCATCGTAAGTTTAGTTCCTGCGGGAGGAGCCGCTGAAATAGGCGGGGATTATCGTCTTGTGGCGTTAGAACCAGCGAGTGGAGATATTGGAAGATTTTTTGGGCCAAATGGAAACTGGTCTACCGGGGAAGCCCATAGCCTCCGTGCTAATTCACAGCAACGTTATTCTAAGGCAGGCTGGGGCAATTTGATTACAGGCATCCCTTCAACTCGCTACGACACATTAGGTCAAGACGTCAATTACGTGATTTCTCCTGACGTGCCGAGAGGAATCAATGGGGTCGTAAACGCCTCCGGCCAGCCTGGCGACTGGGACAATGGTCCAGCTTTGCAGGCAGATGGCCCGTACTTTAATAAGGCAGACGAAGGCACCGTTCAGGGGCAGGATAGCATGAATTCGCAGTCGGGGGATATCCCTTACATAGGTGGCGTCTATGGAGCAGAAAGAGCCGCTCCGATTGCAGCCACCGTTTTCTCTCCCAACCGGCAAATGCCTTCCGCTGTTATGTTTGGTTCCCTGCCCACTGGAGTCAAACGAGATCAGCCTTGGCAGACGCTCCTTTTTCGTCCAGCACGTCCTTATCTTCCTGGAGGCACTTCACATGCCGGGAGTGTAACCCCTCCAGATCATCTGCTGCTTGATTTGTTTTGGATGCCAGTTGTTGAGCCGTACGCCATAAGTGAACCCTTTTCCACCGCCGGAAAAATTAACATGAACTATCAGATGGCCCCCTTCACTTACATCCGAAGAGATACGGGTTTGCGTGCGGTTTTTTCCGGTGTGAGAATGATCACCCTCGATCCGAATCTGCCCGCAGCCAATAATTTGGGAGACATGGTTCGAAGATACAAACGTGGGGGCGTGGGAGGCAATTCTACAACCAGTAGCGGCATGCCTTTGACTGTAGACCAAGCTGAAAACAGCGGAAGCAGAAGATCAATTGACGCTGATACCACGTTGAAATTCTTTGAAGAACGTTTTGCTTCAGGGAAACCATTCATTTCAGCCACCGAAATTTGTGAGATTCCCCTTGTTCCGAAGGGCGTTGGATCACCTACTGATACAGTTGCTTCTCTTGAGACCAAATTAGGCACCTTCTGGAGCAACCATAAACTCACCGGGGACAACTCCCTCGAAAGGCCGTATGCACATATCTATCCCCGCCTGACCACCAAATCCAACACCTTCAACGTGCATGTCTGGGTGCAGACCCTCAAAAAATCACGCAACACCGGGGAAGACCAATTTGATGGAAAAATCGATACCATCACAGGTGAGTATCGTGGTTCGTTTATGATCGAACGTTACCTGGATCCCAATATACAAAGCTTTGATGAGTCCGACGCCAACGCCGTGCTGGGTCCCTACAAGGTTCGTGTTATCGGCAGTAAACAACTGAGTTTATGAGTCTTTTCATTTCTGATGTCTTTGGGTTTCCTCCAAGAGGAGATCGAGGCTTTTCCTTGGTTGAACTTTTAGCCGTCATCACTGTCATCGTGATCCTGTCGCTCCTGGCCATGCCCGCGTTCCGATCCATCTCAGGTGGCAACAGTATCACCAGTGGAGGTTTGTTGGTCAGCGGCCAGTTGGAGTTGGCCCGCCAGACGGCCCTGGCGGAGGGTATCCAAACCGAAGTTCGTTTTTATAAAATTGCCGGTAACACTGGGTTGGAAGCGTATCGGGCCATGGCTTTGGTCAAAGTTTCCACGGGTGAAATGTTGAATAAAACCCAGCGACTGCCTGAAGGGGTCATTCTTTCGGATAATCCGGTCTTTTCCACCATACTCTCGAACGACAATATGGACGAAGGCACCCAGGATCTGCCGGGACTCCCCAACACGCCTTACAAATCCCTACGCTTCACCAATGGTGGATCCACCACCCTCAATCCCCTCGGTGCGGGTTCAGGAGCTAGCAGGGATCAATGGTTTGTTTCGGTCAAAGCGGAGTCCGCACCTGAGGAAAACAATCTTCCTGCCCGAAACTACTCCACCGTGCAGGTGGATCCCATTACGGGCCGCACTACCATATTCCGGCCTTGATGAAACCCAACCTTCTTCTTATTACCAGCGATCAGCAGCATTATCAGCTTTTGGGTTGTTTGAATCCGCAGGTGAAGACGCCGCACTTGGATCGTTTGGCGGCGCAGGCAAACTTTTTCCCGTGCCTATTGTCCCAACCCCACCTGCACACCCACGCGGGCCTCGATTCTTACGGGTCAATACCCCAGCACCCACGGGGCCTGGTCTCTGGGCACTCATTTGCGGCGGGATGCCCTGACCGTGGGGGATCTTCTCCAGACGGAGGGTTACCGGACTTCACTCATCGGTAAGGCCCATTTTGAGGGGTTGACCGGCACGGAGGCGCACTCTTCCCTGGAGTCGTATCCGGGATTGAAGGACCTAGACTTTTGGCGCGGCTTTGACGGCCCGTATTTTGGATTTCAAAAAGTCCGCCTTTGCCGCAATCACGCGGATGAATTTCATGCCGGGGAACATTATGCCGTCTGGATGGAGGCGAAGGGTCTGAAAAATTGGGAGGAATATTTCCCACTCTGGAATCCCGCCCTGCCTCACGACGGTCGGCATCGCCCGGAAGCTTGCGCCTGGAATCTGCCGGAGAAGTTTCATTACAACGAATTTATCGTGGAGGAAACATGCAGGGAACTGGAGACGGCGGCGGCGCAGGACCAGCCGTTTTTTCTTTGGGCCAGTTTCCCGGACCCACACCCGCCGTATCTGGTGCCGGAGCCCTGGGCCTCCATGTTCGATCCCGCGCAGATCCAGGTGCCGGAGTTGACTCCGGGTGAATTTGACAGAATGCCCCCGCATCACGCCCTGACTCAGCAGGAGAAACCGGATTTCTCAGCCTGGGCAGAGGCCAATCCCTGGAATCACGGTTTTCACAGTCATCGCTTTGACCGCGAGGAGCAGGCCCGGCGCATCGCCACCTACATGGGCATGATGGCTTATACGGATCATGCGATTGGTCGGATTTTGGCGGATTTGGAACGTCTGGGTCAGGCGGAGAACACCTTGGTGGTTTTCACCAGCGACCACGGACATTTCTACGGGCAACATGGACTGACGGCCAAGGGACCCTTTCATTATGAGGATTTGATCCGGGTGCCCTTTATTGCGCGTTGGCCGGGCCGCATCCCGGCGGGGCAACGCAGCGAGGATTTGGTTTCCTTGGTGGATCTGGCTCCGAGTTTTCTGGGTGCGGCGGGTCGGGCTGTGCCGGGCACGATGGAGGGTCTGGATCAACACGAGGTCTGGTGCGGGCAGGAGCGCGGTCTGGTGCGGGAGCATGTGTTGGTGGAAAACCGGCATCAACCCACGGCCATTCATTTGCGAACCTACGTGGAGGCACGTTACAAGATCACGGTCTATTATGGGCAAAGCTACGGGGAACTTTTTGATTTGGAACAGGATCTCGGAGAGTTGCGCAACCTCTGGGACGAACCCACGTTTCGTGATTTAAAATCTGAACTTCTGCTCAAACTGGTCCAGGCCGAGATGGGAAGGGAAGCTTTACCCATGCCGAGGGTGGGGGGGAGTTGATTTCTGATTTCCCCGCTAAGACGGGGCAGGCTGCTTTCGAATTTCTAATTACCGGCCCGCTGGATCATCACGTCGCGCTGCTCCTCGTGATGACGGAGGGGGTGAGGGAAGTTACTGGTTTCGAGTTTCGGGTTTCGAGTTACCTAAAACTGAATTTTCGTCACTGCGAGGAGTCTTCGACGCGGCAGTCCAGGGGCTGGGCTCGGGGGAAAGACCCTGCCCTGGGATTGCTGGCCCGCTGGATCACAACGTCGCGCTGCTTCTCGTGATGACGGAGGGGAGGTTGTTGGTTTCGGGTTGTTGACCTCTGATAATTGAAGGCAGATCAATTTGACATATAGCCGTCTAAATGTAAAATAGACTTTCATGGTAACTCGTCGGTTTTGGTTCGAACGCGTCAGACAAGCATGGGAAGCGGCTCCCATCGTTTGGCTGTCGGGTGTTCGTCGTGTTGGCAAAACGGTGCTGGCCCGCGCTTTGGATCCTACGGTTTTTTAAACTGCGATCTACCCTCGACACGACGGCAACTGAGCGACCCGGAGGCTTTTCTTGCCTCAATGCCAGCGGGCATGCTGGTCCTCGACGAAGTGCATCAGATTGATAATCCGAGTGCTGTGCTCAAGATTGCGGCGGATATGCGTCCGGACCTGAAAATTCTGGCCACAGGTTCGTCCACGCTTGCGGCCACGGCGAAGTTTCGTGATACGCTGACCGGACGCAAGCGCACGGTGCATCTTAGCCCGGTGCTTTTTCGCGAAATGGAGGCTTTTGGTGTGGGTGGCATGGACACACGTCTGCTTCGAGGTGGGTTGCCGCCCGTGCTGTTGGGGCAGGCTTCCGGGAGCGATTTCTATAACGAATGGCTTGATTCATATTACCCTCGCGATATTCAGGAGCTTTTTCATGTGCAAAAGCGTGGAGCGTTCCTGCGGCTTGTCGAAAGTCTGCTGCGGCAGAGCGGGGGGTTGATGGAAGTGAGCAGCCTCAGCCGTGATTGCGGACTTTCCCGCCCAACGGTAACCACGTATCTGGAAGCACTGGAAGCGACCCATCTGATTCATGTGCTCCGACCTTTCCACGGAGGTGCCAGTCGCGAGATCTTGCGCCAGCCCAAAGTCTATGGATTTGACACCGGCATGATTTGTCACCTGCGTGGCTGGGAAACATTACGTGAGGGAGATCATGGGGTGTTGTGGGAGCATCTGGTGCTTGACGAATTACGGGCGCATTCGGGTGGGTTGAAGATCTTTTTTTGGCGCGACAAGTCTCAACGCGAGATTGATTTCGTGCTGCCGCGTGGAAGAGGGCAGGTCATCACGATTGAGTGCAAATGGAGTCCCGACCACTTCGAGTCGGGCCATCTGCAGGTGTTCCGGCAGGCGTATCCCGATGGCGAGAACTGGGTCATATCACCGTTTGTTCAGGAAACGTACTCCCGGCGTTTGGGTGGTCTGACCGTGCATTTTGGGTCGCCTGTGCATCTACTACAGAGGCTGGGCTGAGTTGCTCATGGAAGCACGGTTTTAAAGCTGATAGTTGATCCCACCCTCGGTTCTATGCCTTGGGAGCTTGGTGGGATTGGAGCAGTTCCAGGAGTTCCACGTCCAGGTCGTGTCCGTGCCATTTTTCTTTTCGCATTCCTGCCCGTCCGGTGTCGAGAAGGCCGAAGCCTCCCTGAAATTCCCAGAGCGCGCAGCCGATGTCGTAGGCGGAGAGGATATCCAGGTTATCTTTCATCCAGGCCAGGAAGGGTTGGGCCGGCAGTTGTGCTTGCGCTCCGGCCTCGCCGCAGTGAACGCCTTGACCCAGCTCCACCGCACGTCCGAATTGGCCATGGACCAGTTCGAGGCGTTTGCGCCCAAAGCGTTCGCGGCCCTTTTCATCCATTTCCGGCCAGGTTGCGGTCCGGGCATCGCCGAAGGACTGGACATGGGAGATGGAAAGGGGGGAGTAGGCATGAAGGGAATGGCAGACAGGGTCGGCAATCATTGCATCCATGATTTCGCGTCCGGCGGAAGATCCGTCGATGAAGATGAGACGGTCCGGGGAGATGGCACGCACGACTTCCACGCCGATCATCATGGTGCGGCGCAGGTGGTCCCTTCCGGCGCGAGGGTCCCAGTGTGAGGGAAGTTCATTCAAGAGATTGAAGGAAAGACGTTGGGCGGGGATGTTGCTGAAGGTTTGGGCAAGTTCCGTCCACCAGAAAGCCATGGCCTCATCCCCCCTGGGATCGCGGTAAAGAGGGAAAGGCTCCGACTCATGATTCCAGACGGCATCACCGGGGAGTCGGTGCATGGCCAGGTTGACATGGAGATCATGTTGCAGGAGCAGATCCACGGTTTCGCGCAGAAAGAGCAATCGTTTTGGATCCAACTTGTTCACATTTTCCGCAGCGACATTGATCCCCGGCTGGATGCCGCGCAGAAAACGTTGGTCGAGCAGATCCCAGTAGCTGGTTCCCAGCCGGACAAAATCGAAACCCCAAGATGTCATCCACTCCAGGTGTCGTTCCTTTCTGCGTTGTTGATAAAATTCCAGCGGGGTGGCCTGAAAACGGTAGGCCAACATCCACTGGAGGTTGAAGCCCATCCATTTGGGGATGGGATTTTTAGGGCGGACCGGGGCAAGTGTAGGCGAAGGGGCGGAGGAGCAGCCGGCCAGAACCCCGGAAGCGAGAGAAGCGGTCAGAAAGTTGCGACGATTCATAAGAGGGGAGTTTCTAGTTTCGGGTTTCGAGTTACTGAAAATGGACTTTCCGTCACTGCGAGGAGTCCTCGACGCGGCAGTCCAGGGGTGGGCTTGGCGGAAAGATCCCGCCCTTGGGATTGCCAGCCCGTGGATCACCATGTTGCGTGGCTCCTCGTGATGACGGGGTTGTGGAGGCGGATTTCTAATTTCGAATTTTTGATTGCTGCTCACTTTCCTTTGGGTTGTTGTTTTTCGCCTTCGGGCACGTCCAGTTCTTTGAGTTTTTCCAAGTGTTCGGCCAGGGCTTTGGCGTGGGCGGCGGGGTCTTCGTAGCTCGAGAAGACGAGTTTGTCCATATTGGCCACGGCGTTGAAGGCGTTGTTATTTTTTCCGCGACGCACGCGGAGGGTGAGGGTTTGTGCACCAGTGGGCACGTTTTGAAGCGGGATGGAGATTTCCTTGAATTTGTCAAAGGTTCCCGTGCTGGCGAGATGGAAACTGCCGAGATAAGTTCCGGCGTTGACATCCGTCCAGCGGCGTTCTGTTTCAACCAGCTCACCACCGATGTAGAGGTCCAGCATGGTTCCGCCCTGCACGTCGTTGGCGGAATAGCGTAGAGTGGCCCGATTGAAGGGCTTCTGCGTCCCCATGGGAACATCGTCAAACTGGAGTCCGCTCCAGGCCAGGACTCCAAAAATGTGGCCGGGCGCTTTTTTGGGAGGACTTACGGCGCGGTCAAAGTTTTCCATCTCCAGAATGCGCTCGGAAGGTGGCTGGGTTGGAATTTCAATGGCCAACTCGGCTGGTTGCGATTTGTTGCCGGCAGCATCCACCGCCACGACTTGGTAGAGGTATTTGGCTCCTTTCACCACTTTGTCATCGACCCAGGTTTTGACCGTGCCGACGTCTTTGGCTTCAATGCGATCTTCGCGCGAGTTGTTATCGCCTTCCTTCCGCAGGATGAGGTAGTGGCTGAGGGCGACATTATCCGTGGTGGGTTTGAAACGAAGCTGGGCCTCGGTGTCGAAGATCTGGTAGGACCAGAAATCGGCCAGTTTGGTGGGAGGCTCAGTATCCTGGACGGTCTTGATCGTTACTTGCAAGGGCTCGGAGCGACGGTTGGCGGAATCGAAGGCCACCACGGAGAATTGATATTCGGTTTCGGGAGTCAGTTTGGACTCGGTAAAGGCATGGCCGGGTTTGACCAGACCACGGACATTACCTTCCTTCAGGGTCAAGGGTTCGGCCAGGCGTTTGCTGGGGGGTTGTTTGAAGCTCGGCATTTCTCCTAGGCGACTGATTTCAAAGCCAAGCACGTTGGGTGAGGCAGACTTGTCAAAGATGAGAGTCACTGACTCAGCCGTGGCTTCTTTTTTGCTCAAAGTCGGCTTGGCGGGTGGAGCACCGGGGGCGGGTTCCGCCATGACGAGAGAGACAAAGGGCAACATGCTGCCGCCGGAGCGGGGGTGGGTCGCTCCGGTCTGAAGACTTCGACGTTGGCCCTGGCGGGTGTCGATGAGCAATTCCCGCGTCGCCCAGGAACGGGTCCAGGCATATTCCGCGCCGGCTGCCATGGCAAAGGAGGCGTCTTCAACGAAGATTTGCCCCTTTTCCACGCCCATGGGCACGCAGGTGTAAAGATGAGCCCCGAGCACTTCGGTCTTACCGCCGTTGCGGGTTAAAATGGTTGGTCCCATGTGCTCGGTCTTGAGACCCAGACACCAGACGGTGCCGCCGTCGTTGTCAAATTTGTAGTCGGCGTCGCCCTCCAGGTTGAACTGCCAGGCATAGACCTCGGCTCCTTTGCGGATTTTCCAAGCGGGACCGACGATGTCGTCGGCGTAGAGCACGCCGGGCCCTTTCTGAATGACGTTTCCAATGCCGGAGCTGCTGGAAATCAGCACATCACGATTCACATCAAGAACCAGGAATGGGTTGTTGTAATGCTGGCCGAGGTGTTTGGCAAAACGTTCAATGATGACCTGCTTGGGCCCTTGAGGATCGAGGCGGAAGAGGGGTTTGTCTTCCGGAATGGAAAAGGGCTCCCCATCTTTGTTCACGACAAGGATGGTATCACCCACCTTGAAAAATTGTTCGTTTCCGAAAACGCGATTCACGTTACCGCGCAAAACCATGGTGCTGCCGAAAATATAGGTCGGCTTCTTTTTCTTGGCTTCCCCGTAGGCTTGCGGGAAATAAATCACCGTGGCTCCACTATCAATCGCCTTCTGGATGGCCGGGGCGTCATCCTCCTCGTCATGAGGATTCGCACCAAAGGCGGTGACGTCGGCCCATTTGGAAAAGTCGTTTTCCCAAGGAATGTCCGGCAGTTCCTTGACGGGCAGTTGCAGGAGGCGTCCTGTGCCGGGATGAAGCATGGCCGGGGGATCGTTGCTCCACTCATTTACTTTTCCCACCGCCACCGTTTCACCTGAGGGCGTATGACGGATCGCTTCGCGATAACCGCTCACCTCGGTCCGCAACACAAAACTGCCGGAGCCAGCCTGGGTGATTTCAATCGCAGCTTTTCGGAAGCAGCACCCAGGCCGGTCAGGGTGCTGTCGGCCAGCATCAACACACCCGCATTACCCCCATTCCGCACGGCAACGACCGAGTTTTCACTGCGGAGTTTGCGGACGAAAACAAGGTTCTGCCAATTTTGCAGACCCACTTCGCGTTGACCACGCAGGGTGATGTCCTCCAGCGTGACCGAGTTCACGGCCATTTTGATATCGATGCCGATGTCGAATCCCTCCACCAGCAGGTCGCGCACGAGGAGGGGACCTACCATGTCCAAGGTAAGAGCCAGCCCGACCCGGCCCGGTTGTTGGCCACCCTCCCCCGAGCGGATGCGAACATTGCGAACGGCACCCTGATTGTTCACGTAGAAGTTCAGGCCGACAGCGCCGGGATTATCCTTTCCGGTGTCGAAGGTGAGGCTTCGCATGGAGGTGCGGAAACGGATGGCGGGAGGTTGGCCCGTGACGAACATGGCCTTCTGTTTCTGTGGGTTGTCGTAGCCCGGACTCTTGTCTTTAAGGCGGATGATGGTGCCATCGCGGCTCTGGCCTTCGAGTATTTTAAAAATCCGCTGACCGTAACTGATGGTGTCGCTGATGAGATAAACGCCGTCCGGCAGATAAAAGCTGTAGCCCTCCATTTCCACCATCTTGCGAAAGACCTCGGTGTTGTCGGTTTGGCCATCGCCTACAGCTCCGAGATCGGTGACGAGGTTGATGGCCTTGGTGCCGGGAGGAAAAGGGGCGGAGTGAAGCGTGGTCAAGGCGGAGAGGCCGAGGAGAAGCAGGGGAATCCATGAGAAGGAAAAACAGCGGGAAGACTTGCGGGCAGGAGAGGTCATGATTAATAAATATATTCTTCATAAATTAAAGAGAGTCGCAATCAAATCCATGAAAAAGTCGTTATTTTTTGTCCCAACGTGCGATGAGATGATAGGTGGGGGGAGTGAGGTCCAGAGAGGGCAAGCAGGATAGGTAAAGATAGAATCATCTGAAGAAAGGCTTAAAGCAGAGAGATCATAGGTGGTGATACAGGAACCATCAGATAAAAATTGCCAGCAAAGGGTGAAGGCTTGATTTTTTCTGTATCTTGGTCTAGAAAACGTTTATGATTCAAAAACGTAAACTCTTTCAAACTTTAGTGACGGAAATTGGTCTAGGCTGCTGGCAGTTGGGTGGAGATTGGGGTGAGGTGAGTGATGCGGAAGCGTTGGAGATTTTGCGGGCCTCGCATGAGGCGGGGGTTCGATTTTTAGACACGGCGGCGGGATATGGGGCCGGACGGAGCGAGCGGCTGATAGGTCAATTTCTCAAGGAGCAAAGCGAAGCTGTATTTGTCGCCACCAAGATCGGACGCAAGGAGGCGAGTGAAGCGCACCTGCGGACGGGAGTGGAGAACTCGCTGCAGCGACTGGGGGTGGAGACTTTGGATTTGATTCAGTTGCATTGCTGGACCATGGAGCATTTGCGTCAGCACGTGGTTTGGGAGACTTTGCGGGATTTGCAGAAGGAGGGAAAAATCAGGCAGTTCGGCGCCAGTGTGGAATCGGTGGAGGAGGCGCGATTTTGCATGGCCCAGGAGGGGATGGTGTCCCTGCAAATCATTTTCAATTTGTTCCGGCAACATCCCAGGGATGAATTTTTTGCGGAGGCGCAGGCCAAGGGGGTGGCTTTGATTGTGAGGGTGCCGCTGGCGAGTGGGTTGTTGAGCGGTAAGTTTTGTGCCGAGACTCGATTCGGTGCGGGAGATCACCGGAACTACAACAAGGACGGAGCGGCCTTCCATGTGGGGGAAACCTTTGGCGGCCTGACTTTTGAGAAGGGGCTGGAGTTGGTGGAGCAGCTCAAGAGTTTGTTGCCGGGCGAGCCTCCGCTGGCGGCGCTGGCTTTGCGCTGGATTTTGGATCATGACGCGGTGACTACGGTGATCCCCGGAGCCAGTTCGATCCGACAAGCGGTGGCCAATGCGGAGGCGTCCCGGCTTCCCGCTCTGCCCGTAGAGCTGCATCAAAAGCTGGCGGAGTTTTATCGAAATCAGGTGGCTCCGCATGTCCGGGGACAGTATTGAGAAATGGGCGCGGAGTGTGCCGAAGGTTAGGGTCGGAAATATTTTACAGCGAGGGCCTTGGATTGAAGCGCGCTTTTTGGGTGGATAAGATCCAAGTTGTTTTGGATTGAGCTTGCGGGTGGGTGGTTGGCTTCTAGAGCTGAGAGATGAGTGAAGATGATCTGATTTTGTTGGAGTCGAGGCAGGGAATCGCGTTGTGGAGACGTCGCCTGGCGCGGTGGATTGAGTCCAAGCCGGTGCAGATGCTGGTGGTGGGAGTGATTTTGTTGAATGCGGCGGTTCTGGGTTTGGAGACCAGCGCGGGCATCATGGCAGTGCATGGCGGGTGGTTGAAGGTTTTGGACCGGGTTTGTCTGGTGTTTTTTGTGGTGGAGATTGTGTTGAGGTTGTCGATTTATCGGGGACTTTATTGGAAGAGTGGCTGGAATTGGTTTGATTTTGTGGTGGTGGCGATTGCGTTGGCTCCCGGAACGGGGCCGTGGGCAGTGTTACGTTCGCTGCGGGTCTTGCGGGTTCTGCGTTTGTTGACAGTGATTCCCGCGATGAAGCGGGTGGTGGCGGCCTTCCTGCATTCGATTCCCGGTCTGGCCGGGGTGGTGGCGGTGATGGCGGTCTTTTTTTACACGGCGGGAGTTTTGGCCACGGTGCTTTTTGGGGGGACGCATCCTCAATGGTTTGGAACTCTGGGAGGCAGTCTCTACAGTCTCTTTCAGATCATGACCTTGGAGAGCTGGTCGATGGGGATTGTGCGGCCTGTGATGGAGGAGCATCCCTGGGCCTGGGCTTTCTTTGTGCCCTTCATCATGATCGCGACCTTTACCATCCTGAACCTGTTCATCGGGATTATTGTTTCAACGATGCAGGAATTGGCGCAGAAAGGTGATCTGCCCGAACTGTCCACGGCGTCGTTGGAAAGCACGGAGGCGGTGCTAGCCCGGATGGAAAAGGATCTGGCGGCCCTGCGAGCCCGGATAGGCCGGGCCGAGGGTTCCGAAGAGAAGGTTTAAGCCTTCTTCTTTTTGGCGACTTTTTTGGTCGCGCTTTTTTTGGGGGCGGCGGTTTTTTTCTTTTTGCCCTGGGTGGCTTTGAGAGCTTTCAACGCTTTGGCTTCGGCCTCTTCGAGTTGGTAGAGGAAGTCATCGGCCACCTCTCCGATCATGTCGATGGCATCGGCGGCCTTTTCGTGGTTGCCGGCTTTGAGATGCTTCCAGGCCAGGTCTGTGCGGGAGTTGATGAGTTGCAGGGCTTTGGCGTAGGAGCGGTCGAGGGGATTAGTAAGATTGTACATGGATTCCATGGAGGGTATTAGGCGTGGAGTCGGGGGGAAGGACAAGACAAATCATGTTACAGATAGATGAAGTTGTAAACGAGGGAGTAGGGGTGGAGGGAAGTTTCGAGTTTCGGGTTTCGAGTTGCTGACCACTGAAACTAATTCCTGGATCTTGGATTACCGTGTCGCTTG
>JAAUTS010000003.1 GCA_012031345.1 Blastochloris sp.
GTGCTCATGGCTCCGGTGGCCACATGTTTTATCGTCGTGGTGAGGGTGGAGAGGTGCTTTCCTGTTATCCGGCCTGCAGGGCAGTCGGGGCGTATGCGGGCCTGCCAGAGGATCTCGTCGGCCATCCAGTTGCCGATGCCGGGGAAACGTTCCTGCATGAGCAGGACGGCCTTGAGGGGGCTGCGGGCTCGTCGCCGGAGAAAAGCGGCCAGGTCGTTTTCTGAGAGTTTGGGGTCAAGGAGGGAGGGCGGTAGTTGCTGCCACCAGTCGGGAGGGCTGGAGCTGGGGTGGAAGCGGATTTGTCCGAAAAGGCGGGGATCGGAAAAGACCAGGGAGTGTTTGGACTGGGCGAGAACCAGGTGGTCATGGGGTCCGGGCTTGAAGTCGGGAGGCTGGACGGAGAGGGAGCCTGTCATGCCCAGATGAATGCCCAGCCAGGCTGAGGGTTGGAATTGAAAAAGCATCCATTTGCCGGAGCAGAAGGATTGGAGGAGGCGGGTCCGGGACAATTTTTCTTTCAGGAGATCGGTCTGGGTTTTCTTGAAAATACGACGGTCGGCGTGGAGGTGAACGTCCAGAATCCGCTGTCCCAGGCCGGGGTTCCATTGTTTGCGGTAGAATTCGACTTCGGCCAATTCAGGCATAAGACCTTTCAAAAAAGAGGGGGGATTGATGGAAAACCATTGCCAAGCATAAGCTAAAGTCTAGGTTGTAATAAGCAAGGCACAGGAAGCAGGGATTGGTTCCCTGACTTTTTCGGGAGAGACTATAGGTATGAAATTTACAGATGTGCCCACCTTGGCCAAGTTCGAGAAACATGCGCTGGCCAATCCTGAGTGCAGGATCACCCAACACAGCTTTGAGACGGTTCGACAAATCATAGAACAAGTCCATGTCCCGTCGGATGCCGGGTTCAATGTGCATGAGACTTCGGCGATCTTAAATCTGAAGGAGCGTTGCATGGCGGTGGAGAAATCCACTCGTATCATTTGGGCCTGTGCCTGTGCGACGGATCATGTCAGTCCGCCGAAGTGGGACTTTATCCCTGACTATCAATCCGCGCTGGAGTATTTCCAGGGTTTGACGGATTTGGAATTGATGGCGGAGACCAAGGAACATCGCATCACCTGGGAGCAGGTGATTCGGATGCGGGCTTGAACGGAGAGTTGGGTGCTCGGTTGGGTGGTGACCGGGGATCAGAGGGGAAGTTCGATTCGGAAGCTGCTGCCCCGCCCCAGTTCACTGCGGACGCTGACTTTACCTTCATGGGCGTGGATGATGGCTTGAACCAGGCTGAGCCCCAGACCCAGGCCGCGTTTGTTTCGGCTTTTGTCGCCCCGATACAGTCGTTCCCAAATCCGGGGTAAATCCGTGCCTGCGATTCCCTGACCGGAGTCGCTGATTTCCAAGACAGCATGGTGATCCTCGGACCAGGCTTTAATATGGATGGTTTGTCCGGAGGAACCGTATTTGATGGCGTTGTCCACGAGGTTGGCCAGAGCTTGGCGCAGGCGGCTGGAATCGCCGATGATGCGGAGCGATTCGGGAATTTCCGTTTGAAAGGTCATTTGAGCTTCTTCTGCGACCAAGGCATAGAGTTCGGTCACATCCCGGACCAGGTCGGCGAGCTGGAGGGGTTCGCGTTGGAGTTGCATCACGCCGCTGCGGGCTTCGGCCAAGTCCATGAGGAGGTCGAGGATGTGTTGAATTTTTTCCGCCTCTTCCAAGCAGTCTGCCAGGGCTTCGCGCGCTTCTTCAGGACGGGTGGGTTTGCTGCGCTGCAGGGCGGTTTCCGCCGAGCCGCGCAGACGGGTGATGGGGGTTCGTAAATCATGGGCGACGTTATCGAGGGCATCGTGCATGGTTCGGATGAGACGTTCGTTGGTGTCGAGCATCCGGTTGAACTGGGTGACCAGGGTGGAAATGTCATCGTGACCTGGCCGCGAAGGGACGCGCGCGGAGAGGTCGCCTTGTTCGATGATGGTGCGGGCGGTGGCGGACAGTTTGTGAAGGGGGCGCAGGGCGCGGTTGGAAAAAAAGGCACCGCAGAAACAGGCCAGGGCCAGAGTGGGGAGGGAGGCGAGAAGGAAGGTGCGGCGGAATTGGTGGAGGAGGTCATGGGTTTGGCTGGGGTGGCAGCCCATTTGAAAAAGGGTTCCGGCGGGATCCCGAACGCTGAGAATGATCCAGGAGCGGGGGCCCAGGCTGTGATAGAGGGAGGGCAGTTGCACTCCTGGTTGGAGGGAGAGTGCATCGATTTCTCTGGCTTCGAGTGAGCCGGGCAGTTCAGCGTTGAGAATGAAGAGGCTCTGCCGGGAGCCGTCGTCGATGCGGAGAAAGCCGGGTTTGGGCGAGGCTTGGGGGTCGCTTTGTAAGCGGGTTTGGACCGCCCGCAAGCCACCTTGGGCATGCCAGAGTTGAATTTCTTCAAGTAGAAGTTGTTGGCTGCGGGCTTCCCGGTTGAAGAGGGAGTTGGCGATGAGATGATAGGCCAGCAGAAAGAGAAGGGCGGTGCAGAGGATGAGAAGACCAGCATACCAGAGGGTGAGCTTGGTGCCGAAGCTGGGGGAAAACTTGAAGAGGCTACTCACGGCGCAAAACGTAGCCCATGCCGCGGACAGTGTGGATCAGTTTGGGGGAGAAATCTTTGTCGATTTTGTTGCGTAAACGACAGACCAGAACATCCACGACATTGGTTTGCGGATCAAAATTGTAGTCATAGACCTGTTCGAGGATGGTGGTTTTGGTGACGATGTGTTCGGCGTTGCGCAGCAGATAGTCGAGCAGGGAAAATTCCTTGGCTTGAAGATGGATTTTGGTGCCGTGCCGGCTGACTTCACGTTTGAGGAGATCCACCTTCAAGTCGGCATAGGTCAGTTGGGAAATTTCGGAACTGCCGGAGCTGCGACGGATGAGGGAGTGGAGCCGGGCCAGAAGTTCGGAGAAAGCGAAGGGTTTGACCATGTAGTCATCACCCCCGGCCTGGAGGCCTCGGACGCGATCATCCACGCTGCGTTTGGCACTGAGAATGAGCACCGGGGTGGTGATACGGCTGCTGCGCATGCGTTCGATCAGAGCCAGTCCATCCAAACCGGGCAGCATGAGATCGAGAACGGCGGCGTCGTAACTTTCGGTCAGGGCCAGGTGCAGGCCATCGGTTCCGTTGGTGGCGGTGTCGGCGTTGAACCCGGATTCTTTCAGGCCCTTGGACAAAAAGGAGGCGATTTTGGGGTCGTCTTCAACGATCAATACACGCATGGGATGAAGGTTAACTGAAGGCTGGCGTGCTGCCAAGGCGAAGCTGGGCGGGGGGGCTTGGTGTTTCTGGGCAAGGCCCTAGAGAAGTTGATGAGTTAGATAGCTGATTCGGGTGCAGAAATGTTAGGACTTTGATTTGGGTTTATCTTTGTTTTTCTTGTGGGCCTCGACGGCTTTTTTTACATCATTGCCGCCTTTGCTATCCTCAAACAGGAGTTGATCCCCCTGGGTGACTTCGACCACGAAGCCCTCATATTCAGTTCCAGCCCGCCAACGAGTGGAGCCGGTGGAGGTTTGTGTGCTGGTGAAGGTGACCTTACCCAACTCAAAGGTTTTGTTTTCCTGGGCGGGACAGGACAGGTCCTTGACTTCGATGACCTCCATAACTTTGAGGGGAGTGTCTTTTTCCCAGTCCAGTGGGGCACCGACCACAAAAATTTTCACCGTCAGATTCTTGACTTCCTCCGTGGACAAGTTGCCTGTGGTGAGACTGAATGATAGGTCTCCGAGGTTTGTTTGCCATCACCATACTTACTCTCCTTGATTCGTTCTTTATCGGATTCTTTTTCCGCCTTGAAGGTGTAGGAGAGGGAGGGTTGGGCGGAGAGAGGATGCGACAGGGCGGTAAACACGAAAAACAGGGTCAGCAAGGTTTTCATGTTATTGATAAAAGCATGAATTTAAGGTGGTGACACGTCAAAAAGAGGGGAGTCCATGCAAGGCACGGCGTCAGTCAGCAGAAGGGACGTGACAGAGGGATTGCTTGTGGCATGTATCAGGGGATGGAGAAAACCAAGACGGTCCGAGCCTTGAAGCCCCAACAGCAACACACTTTGGGAGATTATGTTTTGGAGATAGCGTGGATGGGGAAAAGTGGGGTGGTGGCGGTGGGGACGGCGGGGGGTGGTTTGTGTTGGTGGGATGCGGGTCAGGCGATGATGAATTCCACCATACCTGTGCATGAGGCGGGCTTGAGTGTGATGCGGGTGAATGAAGCGGGGGATTGCCTGGCGACAGGAGGGCAGGATGGGATGTTGAAGCTTTGGGGGCTGGGAGAAGACAAGCCGCGCTGGGAGAGATCCCTTGGCAAAGCCTGGGTGGAGAAAATGGCCTGGGGCGGAATCGATGGAGGGATCTTGGCGGTGGGCTGTGGGAAGCAGCTCAGTTTTTTCAACAAGGAGGGAAGGGAGCAGCGACCTGGGGTGCTTTTGGACTCGAGCATCAGCGGCTTGGCTTGGAACCCGTCGGGGTCGGAGTTGTTGGTTGCGAGTTATGGGGGGTTGCAGGTTTTCGGGGTAAAAAGGCACCCCCCAATGTTTGCGACAGTATCCTTGGAAGGGTGCCTTTTGGTGTTGTGCCTGGAGTCCCGATGGGAAATGGGTGGCCGGGGCCACGCAGGAGAAGGCGGTGCATATCTGGGAGGCGGAACGGGCGGAGCATCTGCACATGCCGGGTTATCCAGCTAAAGTGAAAGCCATGGGCTGGACGCAGGATGGGCAGTGGTTGATCACCGCTGCGGGGGCGGATTTGCTGCTATGGGATTGTTCCGGGGCGGGGCCCTGCGGACGTCAGCCCAAGTTGCAGGCTGTTCATGCGGTCGGGATTGAGTTTTCTGTCATTCAAAAAACGGGACATCTTTTTGCCACGGGGGATGAGGAAGGGCGTTTGATTCTTTGGGATGCGGGTTTGGAGGGTGACGCGGGGCTGATGGCGGTTTATCCGGGTCAGCCGAGTCAGGGGCTGAGTGCGGCGGCTTGGTCTCCCGATGGGATCAGGCTGGCGGTGGGTCAGACGGATGGTGGGTTGCTACTTTTTTGATCCCGGCATGCCTTAGAAGCTGTCTAAAAAGTGGCTTAAGGAAACTTTCTGCGAAAAATTCCTTTCTGCGTTGTTGCTCCTCAGTTGCGTATCCTTGTGGATATGGGCCTTCGTCGCTCCTAGCCGGATGAAATTTTCTCTTGAAATTTTACCTCGCCTACTTTCTAGACAGCTTCTTAGCCGGAACCATGTAGTTGAAATCTTGTTTCTGAGAGGAGCGCGGGCTTCCCACCTGCTAAGCTGGTCATCTTGCCTGGCTTTTTGGGATTCACTCATCGGAGATTGAAATAAGAGCCTTGGGCGAGACGCCCAAGGCAGCGGGCAGGATGCCCGCGCTACTTCCCTGCTGCATAATTCCGGCTTAGGGCAAGAGGCATAACTTTGGATCATCCTCCAAAATTTTGCATGTTCAGGCTCAGGAATGGGGCTTTCTGTTGACCCTGTGGGGCTTTCATGGTCGGATGTTCGCATGGTTGAGCACGGGCCGAAGGACAGTTTTAAAATTCAGGGACGTCACCCTTTGTCGGGGGTGATTCGTCCGCAAGGCAACAAGAATGAGGCCATGCC
The DNA here is from genome assembly GCA_012031345.1 of Blastochloris sp. Taxonomy (GTDB): domain Bacteria; phylum Verrucomicrobiota; class Verrucomicrobiia; order Methylacidiphilales; family JAAUTS01; genus JAAUTS01. The sequence continues at coordinate 5,644 of JAAUTS010000003.1, forward strand.
GCTGCTGGCCGCCGCCTGCCTGACGGACGAGCCGGTGCAGTTGACGAACGTGCCTCATATTGAAGATGTTTTTTGATGCAGGAAATTCTGCGTAAATTGGGCGTGTCGTGCAGGTGCAGACGGAGGGGGATGAGGAGACGGTGACGATTCAAGCAACGAAGAAGCCGGCACATGCGCTGCCCCTGGAGTTGAGCAGTCGTCTGCGCGGGTCGGTGACTTTTGCCGGGCCGTTGTTGGCGCGATGTGGGAAGGTGTTCCTGCCCCGTCCGGGGGGGGATCGGATTGGGCGCCGTCGGCTGGACACGCATATGTTGGCCTTGGAGGCACTGGGGGCGAAGATCAAGGAAAGCCGCGAAGGATTTGAGTTGAAGGCGAAGCAGTTGAAGGGGGCGGATATTTTGTTGGATGAGGCCTCGGTGACGGGCACGGAGAATGCCGTGTGTGCGGCGGTCTTGGCTCAGGGGACGACGCTGATCCGCAATGCAGCCAGTGAACCCCACGTGCAGGGGTTATGTCGTCTGCTGGTGAAGATGGGGGCGAAGATCGAGGGAATCGGGTCGAATATTTTGCAGATTCAGGGGGTGAAGAAATTACATGGCACACAGTTCAGGGTGAGTCCGGATTATTTGGAGGTGGGCAGTTTTATTTCGTTGGCGGCGGTGACGCGTGGGGAGGTGTTGATTCAGGATGCGGACATCCCGAATTTGCGAATGATCCGGATGGTGTTTTCCCGTTTGGGAATTCAGACGGTGGAGCAGGGGCGGGATTTGTTGGTTCCCGCCAAGCAAAAGCTACGCATCCAGATGGACTTAGGCGGGGCGATTCCGAAGATTGAAGATGCGCCCTGGCCGGCGTTCCCGGCGGACATGACTTCAGTGGCACTGGTCACAGCCACGCAGTGCCGGGGAACAATTTTGGTGCATGAGAAGATGTTTGAGTCGCGTTTGTATTTCACGGATCCGCTGATTACGATGGGGGCGAGGATTGTGCTTTGTGATCCGCACCGGGCGGTGGTGATCGGACCGGAGCGACTGCGGGGTTCGCGTCTGGTCAGTCCAGACATCCGGGCGGGGATGGCGATGTTGATAGCAGCCCTTTGCGCGGAGGGAGAGTCGGAGATTCAAAATATTGTGCAAATCGACCGTGGATTCAGCCGGATTGATGAGCGTCTGCGCAGTCTGGGGGCGCGCATTCAGAGGCAGAGTTGAGGGTGGGGATAACACCGGGGTTAATGCTGATGAAACAGGGCTTGCTGTATTTGTTCGCGCTCGGTCTGGGAGGCTTGTCCGCAGCGGAGATCCAACCCAGCACAGGATATTTGACCGGTGTCGCGCCCGCCTGGGTGGAGACGCGGGAGGTTCCCGCCCTGGATGTGGCGAGGGAGACGAGCCAGGGATCGATCCATTATTTGTTGGTGGATGAGCAGAGTCATGCGGGCGAGGAGACGGAGTTTTATCATTACGCCTACAAGGTGTTGACCGAGGCGGGACTGGAGGAGGCGGCATCGATCAGCCTGAGTTTTGATCCGAGTTATCAGACCCTGACGTATCATCGCCTGCGTAGGTATCGGGATGGGGAGTGGAAAGATCTGTTGGGGGAGACGGAGATGCAGGTGTTGCAGCGGGAAAAGGACATGGAATCCAGCCTGCTGGATGGAAGTTTGACCGTGAGCTGCAATTTAAAAGATATACGGGTGGGGGATGTGTTGGATTACAGTTTCAGCCGGAAGGGGGCTCATCCTCTGCTCAAAGGTAAATTTGTTGATTCCAACAGTCTGAGTTGGGGTGTGCCGGTGGAGGAGATGTTCATCCGGGTGCTGATGCCCAAGGCGCGCAAGCTGCAAGGGCGTTTTTATCTGGATGCGGGCCAGATGGAAGTCAAGGAGTTGGAGGATGTGGTGGAGTATCGTGTCCAGAGGGCAAAAGTCCCGGCGGTGCTTTCGGAGAAAGATGTGCCGTCCTGGGTGGATCAATATGCCTGGGTGCAGTGGTCGGAGTTTGGAGCCTGGAGCGAGGTGGTGGAATGGGCCTTGCCGCTGTATCCCGAGGTGACGGAGTTGTCGGACGACCTGAAAGCCAAGGTGGAACTGCTGGCCCGGGAGACTTTGGAAGAGGTTAGGGTTTTGAAGGCGCTGCAAATGGCCCAGGCGGAAATCCGCTATTTGGGCATTCATCTGGGGGTGGGCAGTCATCGCCCCAACCCGCCGGATTTGGTCTTGTCGCGTCGCTTTGGGGATTGCAAGGACAAGACGCAGCTTTTGGTGACCGTGTTGAGGGCGTTGGGGATCAAAGCGTATCCGGCTTTGGTTGATACGGATGACCGGCGATCCATCACGACGCGGCTGCCTTCACCCTACTGTTTTGATCACGTGATCACGCTGGTGGTGCTGGAAGATGGCACGGAGCTTTGGCTGGACCCGACGCGACGCCCGCAATACGGGAAACTGCGGGAGTTGTATGTGGGCAACTATGAGCGGGCCTTGGTGATCAAGCCGGGGGAGACGGAATTGAGAACTTACGAACCGCGTCCGGCCTCGCTGCCCCGAACCACGGTGAATGAGGAGTTCAGCGTGGGCAGACCGGAGGCGCTGAGTGGTTTGAGCGTGCATACGGTGTATGAGGGATTGGCAGCGGAGTATGCGCGCAATAATTTTGCGCAACGCTCCGAGACGGAGGCTCAGAAATATGCCACGGAGTATTACGGAAAAATTTTCCCCAAGATCAAGTCAGTCGCGGCGATCCGGGTTCAGGATGACAAGGAGCGCAACCGGGTGGAGGTCTGGGAAAGTTATGAAATAACCGAGTTATGGGAAACGCAAAAGGAAGGAGGCTGGTCCCTGGAGTTTTATCCCTATGAAATCAAGGATCAACTGACGGAGACCGGGAGTTTGGACCGACGTATGCCTCTGGATTTGAATTATCCGGAACATTTTATGGTCAACACCAAGGTCACACTTTTTGAGCCCTGGAATCTGACCCCGGAGCGGGTGGATTTAAAGACCCGCCATGTGCGATACGAGCATGAAATTGCGATCAAGAGCAACGTCATCACCATGACTTACGATTACGAGTCGGTTTCTCCCTTCGTGGAGTTGAAGGATTTGGTGAATTATCATGACACTCTGAAACAAGTGAAGGATTCGCTTGGTTATACCCTGACCTATAATCCCTCGCTGGAAACTGTCAAAAAGGTAACGGCGATGGATCAGGTGAATTTTCTGATGGTGCTGGTGACGTTGGCCTGCCTGTTTTTGTTTGGCTTGGCCGGGTTGTTGTTTTGGTTTTTAAGCAAACTCAATCCCCCGCGCCCGAAAAATTTGCAGGATGCGGATTTGGAAGGTTTGGGAGGTTGGTTGATTCTCGTGGCGGTGGGACTTTTTCTAAGGCCAGTGACGTTGGTATCGGGCTTTTTCTCCGATCTCGGTCTGGTTTATAACATGGAGCGGTGGGCCGCTCTGACTTCACCCGAGGGGGGAGCTTATCATCCCATGTTTGCGCCGCTTCTTTATTTTGAAGTGGTGGCCAATCTGTTTCTCATCATGTTGGGATTGTTGCTAATTCTGTTATTTTTCACCAAACGGGCGAGTTTCCCCTGGGTGTTTATCCTGATGTTGGCGCTCCTGCCCTTGGTGCATGTGTTGGATTTTGTGTTGAGCCAGAACATTCCAGCGGTGGCGAGTCAGAACAGGGAGGCTCAATTTTCCATGACACTCTGGCAGAATTTTGCCCAGGCTGCGATTTGGATTCCCTACGCGTTGAAATCACGACGGGTGCGGGTTACGTTTCGTTATTAAACAAACTTAGGGAATACTTATCAATGAAACTACTGGAATATACGGGCGGTTTGGCGGAGACGAATGCTTACCTGGTGGAGACGGCTGAGGGCTGGCTTTTGGTGGATGCGCCGGAAGGGGTGCTGGATTTTGTCAGGGAACGAAAGATCAGGGTAGCGGCGCTGGTATTGACCCACGGGCATTGGGATCATATCTGGGATGCGGCGGATCTGGTGGCTTGGGCGCAGTGCCCCGTGTATTATCATCAGGACGACGAGTTGCTGATTACCCGGCCGGAATTGATGAGGGACTTTGGTCTCCCGGTGGATTTGAAGCCGGTGCAGGCCACGCAGTTTTTGAAAGGGGGAGAGGAGGTGGATCTGGTGGGGAAGAGGTTCCGCATTCTGCATGTGCCGGGGCATTGTCCGGGCAGCATCTGTTTATATCAGCAGGAAGAAAAAACGATCTTTGGGGGAGATGTTCTTTTTGCGGGGGGAGTGGGCCGCTGGGATTTGCCGGGAGGTTCGAGGGAGTTGTTGATCGAGGGGATCCACAACAAGCTGATGGTTCTGCCGGATGAGGTCATCGTCTATCCTGGACATGGTCCTGCCACCAGCATAGGGCAGGAGCGACGGGAGAATCCGTATCTTTAGTATGCGGTGCGTTTGCCCAGGCATCCCTGAGCAGGAAGTCAGGTCCTTTTTTAAAGAGCAGCCAGGTAGCGAGACAACCCACGGTGAAGGCAACCAGACCTGCCAGGCCGACGATCATGTGGGTGATGTCCCAGCCCCGGTAAACGGTGTGGGTGATGAAGACCAGCATGAGCAAGAGGCCTGGCAGCCAGCAGAGGAGGAGGAAGGTCAGGAGGCAGATGATTTTTCGTGAAGGGGCAGGGGACCGGGGCGTGCCTCCAAACGTTGAAGATGGGATGAGACCGAACCCGCGTAGGTGCTGGTGGTCAGAGCGGAATCGGTTTCCGGATTTTGTGACATGGCTCAGTCTGGGAGTTTTAAAGTTTTCAAACAATAAGAAAGCAGGATGACTTCGTTTTTTAAGTGGGGAGTTCGGAGGGCTGGGTGGAAGGGTCGGAAATACCACAGGCAGCACGCCAACGGTCCAAGGTCATCATGTTGCCCAAGCTGTCGTCGAGGGGAACTTCCGGCACACTGCGAAGGCCGGCGTGGAGGGCACGGGCGAAGGCGTCGGCTTCCAGGCTGAAGAGCCAATCCCTGGTGTTTTGTTCGATGCGTTGATCTGATTTTCCTGTCCGATGCAGGGTGAACCCGGTTTTACCGCCTTTGCTGGCGGGCACCCAGCAGTCCCGGGCTTGAATCCAACCTGTGCTGCCATAAATTTCGACACCGTTGATTTGGTCGAGTTGCACCCCACAGGAAAGCTGGGCCTGGATGCGGCCGGGAAACTCCAGCAAGGCGGAGGCCCAGCCATCGACCCCGGTCTCCAGCCAAGCGGCTGAGCCGGAAAGCTTCAGCGGATCGGCATAGGGCAGACCCAGGGCTACTCCGGCGAGCCAACGGCTGAGGGTAGTGGTGTAACAACCAACATCCAGGATGCCGCCGCCGCCAAGTTCCCGATTGAAGAGGCGACTCGCGGGATCGAAGCCGGCATTGAAACTGAAGGTGGCCTTGATCAGGCGCAGCTCCCCCAGGCTGCCCAGACGGACTTCGTTGGCGATGGCTTTCATCAGGGGATGACAACGCACCATGAAGGCTTCCATCAAGAGGACGTTATGGCGACGGGCGGCTTCGGCGGCCAGCAGGGCTTGTTGATAGTTCATGGTCAGCGGTTTTTCGCAAAGAATATGTTTTCCTGCCTGGGCCGCCTTGATGATCCATTCCGCGTGTTGAGGGTGCGGGGTGGAAATGTAAATGGCATCGACGCTTGGATCGGCCAGCAGAGCTTCGTAGCTACTGTGGGCCTGGGGAATTTTAAATTCGCGGGCAAAGGCTGAGGCGGAGTCGGCGTTGCGGCTGCCCACGGCGCGAAGTTGGCCTGTGCGTGAGCGTTGGACGCCTTCGGCAAAGGCTCGTGCGATTCGACCAGTGGCCAGAAGTCCCCATTGAAGCAGTTTCATGTCCGAGTGAAGCATGAGGAGCGGAAAGAATACAAATCAAAGTGGAGCTGTCGGGGTGCGGGGGAAAAGTTTGGGTTGTCGGGAGGGGCGATGTTCCTGTATGCAGTGGGCTGCGGGTTGCGCTTGCCAGCTTATGAATATTCTTTTTGCCAGCAGTGAGATGACGCCTTATGCCAAGACAGGGGGCTTGGGGGATGTGTTGGCGGCATTACCAGCGGCGTTGCGGGGGGCGGGGCACAGTGTTTCGGTGGTGTTGCCGCTTTATGCGGATTTAAGAAGAGCGCTGCCGGGATTGAAGCCGAGTGAGTTGGTGTTGAAGGTGGGGATTGGGCCGTTGAAGTTTCAGTCGCGGGTTGGAACGGGGTGGCGGGAATGGGGTGAGTTTGTTTGCGGTGGAGAGGGATGAATATTTTGACCGGAGCCATTTGTATGGCGGGGCGGGCGGGGATTATTTTGACAACGCGTCGCGTTTTATTTTTTTCTCAAAGCTGGTGGTGGAATTGGCCAGGTATGTGGAGCCGCGACCGCAGGTGATCCATGTCAATGACTGGCAAACAGCACTGGTGCCTGCGCTGGTGCGGGAGGCGAAGCTGCCCTATCGCACGGTGTTGACGGTGCATAATCTGGCCTATCAAGGGGTGTTTCCGGGATATGACTTTGCTTTGACGAATTTGCCGGGGAGTTGGTTTCAGGCGGGGGGGCTGGAGTTTTACGGGAGAATCAATTTATTAAAGTCGGGTTTATTGGCGGCGGATGAGGTGACGACGGTGAGCCCGAGTTATGCGGGGGAAATTTTGACGGAGGCCTATGGGTGTGGTTTGGAGGGAATTTTACGCGAGCGGGCGGGGGAGGGAAAGCTGAGCGGGATTTTGAACGGGATTGACGTGCAGGTATGGAATCCGCAGGCGGACACGTGGATTGAGAAGGGCTACGATGCGGAGAGTTTGAAGAACAAGAAGGCCTGCAAAAAAGCGTTGCTGGCGGAACTGGGCTGGAAGAAGGCGGGCTCGGATCCTTTGGCGGGCTGCATTTCGCGTCTGGTGGCACAGAAGGGGATGGATTTGGTTTTGGAGTTGATGCCGAGGTTGTTGAAGCAGGGGCTACGTTTTGTTTTGTTGAGGTTCGGGGGAAGCGAGGTTGGAGCAGGCTTTTTTTGAAATTGGCGGAGGAGCATCCGGATCAGGTGGCGGTGCGGATTGGTTTTGATGAGGGATTGGCGCATCGGATTGAGGCGGGCTCGGATCTTTTTTTTGATGCCTTCCCTGTTTGAGCCTTGCGGGTTGAATCAGATGTATAGCCAGAGGTATGGGACGATTCCGGTGGTGCATGGGGTGGGGGGATTGAAGGATTCGGTCGAGCCCTGGAATGGGAGAAAAAGAACGGGGGACAGGGTTTGTGTTTGAGCGGGGCACGGCGGATGCTTTAGGGAAGCAAGTGCAGGCGGCGCTAAAATTGATGGAAAACGAGAAGGCCTGGGACAAGATCCGACAGAATGCGATGGGGCGCGATTTTTCCTGGGAACGGGCGGTGCCGGAGTATGAGGCGGTGTATGAACGGAGTCTGCGCTGAGCGAGACGGATTTTTTTTAAAAGCGAGAAATGAAGATGAGCCAACAAGGAGAATTTTGTGCCGGAAATACGTAAGGACCCAGTAACAGGAAGGTGGGTGGTGTTCAGCCCGGAACGGTTGCAGCGCCCGAATCAATTTGAGTGTGCGGAAACGGGGGAGGCGGCGGCGGACCCGTTTTTAGCGGGGAACGAAGGATTTACACCGCCGGAAGTGTATGCGGTGCGTGAGGCCGGGAGCCAGCCCAACACGCCGGGTTGGAAGGTGCGGGTGGTGCCGAACCGTTTTCCGGCCTTGCGGGTGGAGGGGGATTTGAACAAGGAAGCGGTGGGTTTTTATGACAAGATGAACGGGTGGGGGCGCATGAGGTGGTGGTGGAAACGCCGGAGCCGAATCTGGCGTTGGAGGAGCAGCCTCTGAGCAACATTGTGGAGGTGTTGAAAGCGTTCCGGGCGCGGAGTTTGGATTTGATGAAGGATGGGCGTTTCAAGTATTTGATGATTTTCAAAAATGTGGGGGCCCAGGCCGGGGCTTCGCAGCGTCATGCCCACTCCCAAATCATCGCGCTACCTGTGATTCCGCTGGCGTTGAAGGAAAAGCTGAATCCGTGCCGGGAGTATTTTGTGGAGAAGGACCGCAACCTGTATGAGGACATTCTACGCAATGAGATCAAGGAGGAGGAGCGGATGGTGTATGAGAATGCGGGGTATGGGGTGATGTGCCCCTTTGCCAGTCGCTTTCCCTTTGAGGTGGTGTTGATGCCCAAGCAGCAGCGGGCGGACTTCCATGCCTGCAAGGATCATGATCTGGTGTTGCTGGCGGATGCGTTGAAGCATGTGTTGATGGCGTATCGGCAGGGTTTGAATGTGCCGAGTTACAATCTGGTGTTGCATACGGCACCGATCCGGCATGGGAAGCAGACGCGGTGGCATACGCTGGATTTTGATTTTCGTTGGCACATTGAGATTCTGCCGAGGATGTCCGGGATTGCGGGGTTTGAGTTTGGGACGGGGTTCCATATCAATCCGGTGTTGCCGGAAGAAGCGGCGCGATTTTTGCGGGAAGTGAACGCGGGAGTGAACGAGTGAAGGTTGAAAGGAAGCCATGTTGAACGTTGTTTATTTGTGGCACATGCATCAGCCGTATTATGTCGATCCGTTAACGCGGACGGCGATGATGCCCTGGGTGCGTCTTCATGCGGTGCGTGGGTATCTGGACATGATCGATGTGGTGTTGCACTACCCGGAGCTGCGGGTGAGCTTCAACTTTACTCCGGTCTTGGTGCAGCAGTTGTTGGAGTTCAACCGGAATGAGGTGACGGACAAGTGGGGGGAGTTGACGCGGCGTCCGGCGGAGGCCTTGAACGCGGTGGAGAAGGGGGAGATTTTGGAAAATTTCTTCAAGATCAACTGGTCCACGCTGATCGAGCCGTTTCCGCGTTATCGTGAGTTGCTGGAGTTGCGCGGGCGGGAGTGGAACGTGAGAACCTTGCAGGAGAGTGTGGGTCATTTCACGGCGCAGGATTATCTGGATTTGCAGGTGTGGTTCAACCTGGCCTGGTGCGGGTTCTCGGCCTTCAAGCGTTACCCGGAGCTGGGGGTGTTGCGGGAGAAGGGGCGGGGGTTCACGGAGGAGGAGAAGAATCGGGTGATGGATATTCATCTGGAGATCATGGGTTTGGTGCTGGGGTTGTATCGGCAGGCGCAGGAGGATCGGCGGGTGGAGATCACCACCACGCCGTTTTTTCATCCCATCATGCCTTTGGTTTATAACACGAAGTTGGCGGAGCGTTGTATGCCGGGGCGGGAGTTGCCGCCGGAGTTTTCCGCGCCGGAGGATGTGCGGGCGCATTTGTTGGCTTCGCAAAAATTACATACGGAGGTGTTTGGGCGTCCGGCCCGAGGTTTGTGGCCTTCAGAGGGATCGGTGGCGCCGGAGTTGATGCCCTTGTTCAAGGAGGCGGGGATTGAGTATTTTTGCACGGATGAAGAGGTGTTGTTCCGTAGTCTGAGTCAGGACCCGGTGCATGGGAATCGGCGGGTGGATCATCTGGAGTTGTTTCAGCCCTGGGTTTCCGAGTATGGCGGGGCGCGGGTGGGGGCCTTGTTCCGGGAGCGGCCCTTGTCGGATTTTGTGGGGTTCAATGCGGCGCGGAACACGGCGAAGGATGGGGCGGATTATCTGGTTTACCATTGGAGCACATTGCGGGGATTGTGCCGGGGGGCCAGGGCATGGTGCTGCTGGCGCTGGACGGGGAGAATGCGTGGGAGGCCTTTGCGGATGGAGGGGAGGGTTTTCTTCATGCGATGTATCAGGGAATCCTGGGCAGTCCGAAGTTAAAGACGCGGCGTTTGGGGATTTGTTTGATGAGGTGAAGGAGGCACCGGTGTTGCAGCATTTGCACACAGGTTCCTGGATTCGGGGGGATTTTGATATTTGGATCGGGGACGCGGAGGAGAACCGGGGTTGGGAATGGCTGGGTAAGACGCGGGCCTTTTTGGTGGAGCAGCAGGCGGGGGGACGGCATGGGGCGGAGGTGTTGGAGAGGGCCTGGAAAGAGATTTATGCGGCGGAGGGCAGTGATTGGTTTTGGTGGTATGGGCCTGATTTTCAGACGGACAGTGACGTGTTGTTTGATGCACTTTTCCGCAAGCATTTGCAGAATGTGTATCATTTGTTAGGGATCGAGCCGCCGCAGTATCTGGGGGTGCCGATCCGGACGCGGGGTCTGAGTGTTCCTTACACCAAACCTTCCGCCTACATTGATCCGCAGATTGATGGAAGGAACACGGGTTATTTTGACTGGTTGGGGGCGGGGGTATTTGATGTCAAGACGCAGCAAACGGCGATGTTCCAATCCAACCGGGTCTGTCGTGAGATCCGTTTCGGAATCAATGAGAAGCAGTTTGTGCTGCGCTTTGATTACGCGAAGACGGGGCCGGAGAAGATCCACATCGCCTTTTGCAAGCCGGCGGATGGGCGGGTGGTCTTGACGCGGAAGGGTGAGGGGTATGAGGGCGTGCTGGAGACGAGTCAGGATGCCTTGAATTATGAAATGGTGGACGGGGTGTTGCGGGTGGCCTGTCACACGCAGATTGAAGTGGGGGTGCCGTTGGCGTCACTGGGCTTCAAGAAAGATGGGGAACCGATTGCGTTTATGGTGCAGGTGTTTCATGGCGGGGTGGAGACGGAGCGGTATCCGGAGAGGGGTTTGATCGAGTTTGACGGACCGTCGGAGCGGTTTGAGCTTTCGAATTGGTTGGTTTAAATCAATGATTCATTTTGAATATTTAACGGGAAAAACAGGTGCCACGCTTTCCGGACGTTGTGCGAGGTTGCGGGATCACCGAGCGTTGAGCTGTGGGCGGGTCTGTTCAAGTGGTGGGTGGGAATCATGAAAAAAGTCAAATTACATCTGGTGTGGCATCATCACCAGCCAGTGGGGAATTTGTTGGAAGTGTTGGAGGAGTGTTATGAGCGTTGTTATTGGCCGCTGTTGCAGGTGATGGCGCGACATCCGCGTCTGCGTTTTAATTTATCGTATTCCGGGCCGTTGTTGTTGTTTTTCAAGGAGAGGCACCCGGAGTTTTTGAAGTTGTTAGGTGAGATGGCTTCGGAGGGGCGGCTGGAGTTGTTATCGGGGGGATTTTACGAGCCGATCCTGGCGGAGTTGTCGGAGGAGGATCGAGTGGGGCAGTTGGATGTGATGAACCAGTGGTTGCGGGATGAGTTGGAGCTGCGTCCGGGTGGGGCTTGGCTGGCGGAGTCGGTCTGGGAGCAGTCTCTGGCTTCGACCCTGCGTTCGGTGGGCTTGGAATACACAATTTTGGAAGGGGACCGTTTTTTGCAGGCGGGGGTGCCGGAGGCGGAGTTGCAGGGGTATCAGGTGACGGAACATTTGGGCAAGGTGTTGAAGGTGTTGCCGAGCGACATTCATTTGTTTCGGTTGATGCCGTATCATCCGGTAGATGAGGTGATGGCCTATCTGCGAAGAGTGGCGAATCGTGGGGGATGTCCGACCCTGACCTTTGCGGACAGTGCGGAGCGCTGGGGTTTGTGGCCGGGGGCTCAGGAGAAGGTGTTGCAGTCGGGCTATGTGGAGGAATTGTTCCAGAGACTGGAAGCGGCGGCGGACTGGGCGCCGACGCGCTTGATCGGGGAGACTCTGGAGCAGGAGGAGAGTCGCGGGCGTTGTTATATCCCGGCAGGTCCGAGTCTGGAGATGGGGGCTTGGTCGTTGCCGGAGGAGAGTCGGAGACAGTTCGTGAGTGGTCGTCAGAATTTACAACAGCGTCATGATGCGGGGCGCTTTATTCCGTTTTACCGGGCGGGGTTCGTGGGGGGGATTCCGGCGAAGATATACGGAGTCGAATTTGATGGAGAAGAAGGGTCTGTGGTTGCAGCGGTGGATGCATGAGGAGAATCTGGAGGATTCGGAGGTGAGGCAATTGTTGTGGCAGGCGCAGTGCAACACGGCGTATTGGCATGGGAGTTCGGGGGGGATTTATCTGCCGCATTTGAGGGAGGCGATCTGGGCGCGTTTGTTGCAGGCCCAGGAGGCGTTGTCGGAGATGTTGGACGGGTTCAAGGAGGAGATTGAAGATTTGGATGCGGATGGGCGGGAGGAAGTGGTGGTGCATAACCAGGAGTTTAGTTATGGCATCGCTCCAGCGCAGGGTGGGGTGTGTTATGAGTGGAGTTTGTTGCCGCCCAAGGTGAATTTGGGGAACACGTTGACCCGGCGTTTGGAGTCGGGTTGGGATCAGGAGGAGGAGAAGGGGGCGGAACGCAGACAGGTTTTGGATGGGCAGGAGCGGCATATTTTTATGGATCGTTTTCTGGAACGGCATGTGAGCACGGAGGAGTTGGCGGAGGGACGTTACCGGGAGTTGGGGGATTTTGCGGGTCAGCCTTACAAGCTGGTGCAGACGGTGAAGCGGGCGGAGAGTTATGAGGTGACCTTGGAGCGTTTGGGTGCGGTGTGGGTGGGGAATGCCGCCCAGCCGGTGCATCTGACTAAGCGATATCGCTGGTCCACGGATCTGCGTTGTTTGCAGGTGAGTTGGGTGTTGAAGAATGTTTCTCCGATTCCCTTTGCAACGGTGCTGGCGACGGAATTGAATCTGGGTCTGCCGGTGGGTCCGGGGGAGGGGCGGACTTATCGATTGTCGGGGCTGGAGGAGAGGCGGCGGGGTTTGGCGGAGCTTTGGTATGAGGGGCAGGCCGGGGGGGCTGGGGATTGAGTCGGAGGTGGGAGGTTTTGGGCTGGAGCTGAAAACGGAGAAGGCGGCGAGCTGGTGGGCGTATCCGGTGTATTCGAATCCGGGGATGGATACGGGGGCCGGGCAGGTGCGCCAGGGTTGCTGTTTGGTGGTGGGATGGTGGGTGGATTTGGCGGTGAATGGGGAAGTGAGTCAGCAGTTGGATCTGGAAGTGATCGGAATGCGGGAGAAAAGAATTGAATCCGAGTAAATCATGAGTAGCTTGTTTGGAGCTATGAACACCCACTTCCGTCCCGCCTTAATCCTTCTCGCCGCATCATTTCTGGGGATCGGATGTGCATCGCAGGACAGCGGATATTACGCTTCGGATCAGTCCATTCCTCCTTACACGGCGCCCGATGGACAAGTGCCGCCGCCGGATCCGAACGCGCAGCAACCTTCCCCCAATGAAGTGGCGGCGCAACCTTCGAGCAGCACGCCCAGCTACACCCAGCGGCCAGTGACCAGCGAACCGCGGCCCTGGGACGCAAGCACCCGGCCGACGACTTCATCCACTACGGCCAAATATCCGGTGGCGGTTCCGGTCAAGGGGAAGAAGGGGCAGGTCACCAGTCCTTACGCGCAGTATGCGGGGCCGGTCAGTGTGGAGGGGTTGCCTCCCGGTTCCCAAGCCAAGTGTCCTTACACGGGTAAAATTTTCATCGTGCCCTGAACAGGGAACACGGGAACCCGCTGAAGAACCCAAGCACCCCCAAGGAAAGGGGTTCCGTTCCTCATCATTTATGGATGCGATACTTAAAATTCTGGAAGAAAACGCCCTGGCCTCACCCGAGCACATTGGGCAGCGTTTGAACCGTCCGGCGGAAGAAGTGCGACGGGCAATCAAGCAGATGGAAGAGGACAAGATCATCCTGGCTTACAAGGCGATTGTGGATGATGAAAAGGCGGACCGCAATCTGGTGCGGGCGGTGATTGAGGTCAAGATCACGCCAGAGCGGGAAGGGGGCTTTGACCGGATCGCGGCGCGTATTGCCCGCTTTGACGAGGTGAAGTCCTGTTATCTGATGAGTGGGGCTTATGACTTGCTCGTGGTGGTGGAGGGGGATGACTTGAAGAAGGCGGCGGCCTTTTGTTTCACAAAAGCTTTCGACCATTGAAGGAGTGGTGGGAACCTCCACTCATTTCATGCTGAAGCCATACAAAGAGCAGGGCACACTTTACGCTCAGGAAAGTTTTGAAGAGAGACTGAAGGTGAGTCCCTGAGTGTCATGATGGTGCAGAATTCAGCGCGCAGTTACATAGCCGATCATGTCCGGGATATTCCCCGGTCGGGTATTCGTGATTTTTTTGAAATCGTTCAATCCATGCGGGACGTGATCTCGCTGGGCATTGGGGAGCCGGACTTTGTCACGCCTTGGCATATCCGGGAGGCGGCGATTTATGCGTTGGAGCGGGGGAAGACGGGTTACACTTCGAATTTGGGATCTCCGTCTCTGCGGCGGGAGATTGCCCGGCATGTGGAGGAGCATTTTGGGGTGAAGTATGATGCGTTGAGCGAGGTGATCGTGGCGGTGGGTGTTTCGGAAGCTTTGGACATTGCGTTACGCGCCATTTTGAATCCAGGGGACGAGGTGATTTATCATGAGCCTTGTTATGTTTCCTACAGTCCAAGCATCGCACTGGCGCATGGGAAGGCGGTAGCGGTCAGGACGCGGGCGGAGGATGGGTTTTCGTTGAAAGCGGAGGATGTGGCGGCGGTGATCACGCCGCGGACCAAGGCGCTGATGTTGAATTTTCCGACCAATCCCACCGGAGCAGTTCTGCCCAGAGCGGAGCAGAAGAAGATCGCCGCGCTTTGTCAGGAACATGATCTGGTGGTGTTGACGGATGAGATTTACTCCGACCTGACCTATGCGCGGGATCACGAGAGCATCGCGTCCCTGCCGGGGATGAAGGAGCGGACGATCTTTCTGCACGGTTTTAGCAAGGCCTATGCCATGACGGGATTCCGCATCGGCTATGCCTGTGCGCCAGCGGGTTTGACGGAAGCGATGATGCGGATTCACCAGTATTCCATGTTGTGTGCCTCAATCATCAGTCAAGAGGCGGCCTTGGAGGCGTTGAAGAACGGGCAGGCTGCGGCGGATACGATGCGTGAGCAGTATGAGCAGAGGAGAAACTTTTTGACCAAAGCCTTTCAGGACATGGGACTGGGTTGTGCCCTGCCGAAGGGGGCATTTTATCTTTTTGTGGACATACGCGCCACGGGGCTGAGCAGTCGGGAGTTCGCGCTCAAGTTGTTAGAGGAGGAGAAAGTGGCGGTGGTGCCGGGGATGCCTTTGGCCGGGGGTGAGGGTTTTGTGCGTTGCAGTTACGCCACAGCGATGGATCAGATCGAAATCGCGGCGGAGCGGATGGCGGGTTTTGTGCGACGGGTTCAAGGACGGGCTTCATGACGGAGTTGAGGGAGTCGGGGCCGGTGAACGAATAACTCAAATTATGATTTACGACGCCGCCATCATCGGAGCAGGGCACAATGGGCTGGTCTGTGCGGCTTACCTGGCCAAGGCGGGCTTGAAGGTGCTGGTGCTGGAGCGGCGGGCTGAGATTGGGGGGGCGGTTTGCACGCGGGGGGATTTGATTCCCGGTTATAAAATCGATGTGGGCTCTTCGGTGCATATTATGGTGCATTTGACTCCGATTCTGGAGGAGTTGGAGTTGTGTTCGCGCTTTGGGTTGGAGTATATCGAGATGGATCCCTGGGCGTATTATCCGGTGCTGGGCACGGACCGGGGAATTGCTTTTCACCGGGATGTGGAAAAAACCTGTGCGAGTATCGCGGCGTTTTCTCCGAAGGATGCAGAGACCTATCGGCGTTTTGTGGCGCATTGGGGTGAGTTGAATGAAGGGGTGTTTGAGACTTTTTTGCAGGCGCCGACGCCGGGTCGGATTTTCTGGACCATGCTCAAGCGGAACCTGACCCAGGGGAAGAGCCGGAAGTTGTGGTCGTCGTTGGATACGGTGCGGCAATTGATGGCGCCCTATGGTCAGGTGGTGGAGGAGACTTTTGAAAACGAGCATGTGAAGACGGCACTGCTCTGGCTTTCGGCCCAGTCCGGTCCGGGACCGCAGGAGGTGGCGGCCGGAGACATGCTGGGTTGGAATGCCATGATTCATCGCAGTGGGGCGAAACGGGCCCGGGGCGGGTCGGGGGAGTTGAGTGTGGCTTTGGGCCGATGCCTGGAAGCTTATGGGGCTGAGATCCGCACGGAGGCCGAGGTGGCTTGGTTGAAGCAGGGGGCCGGGGGTTGGGAAATTCAGGCGGGAGAGGAAAGGTTTCAGGCCCGGAAGGTGGTGGCGGCCTGTCATGTGCAGACTTTGTTCGGCAAACTCTTGCAGGGCGGACCGGAGGAATTGAAGAAGAGGGTGAGCAAGCTCCGGGTGGGGAATGGATTCGGAATGATCGTGCGGCACGCGGTGGAAGATCTGCCGATTTATACCTCGGAAGAATCTTCGAAGGAGCAGGCCCCGGCAGTGAGGGATTATCATAGTTCCATGCAGTTGCTTTGTCCGAGTGAGGCTTATTTGAACAGTTCGCATCGGGACTTTTCGGCAGGGCTGCCTCCGCGGGAGCCTTCGGTGGTGGCGATGACATTTTCCGCGCTGGACCCGAGCCTGGCGCCGGAGGGCAAACACACCTTGTTCACCTGGGGGCAGTATCATCCCTATGAGCTGAGCAATGGGGAGAGTTGGGACGCGATCCGGGAGCGGGAGGCGGACAAGTTGTATGATTTGGTTTGTCGTTATGCGCCGAACATGCGGGGGAAGATGCTGGATCGTTACATTCAGACGCCATTGGATATTGAGCGGATGCATGGGTTGCTGCGGGCCAATGTGATGCACCTGGAGATGAGCATTGATCAGATGTTTTTTTCCGACCCCTGCCGGAGTTGGCGGCTTATAAAACGCCGATGAAAGGGTTGTATTTGACGGGGGCGAGCACGCATCCGGGGGGTGGGGTTTTCGGGGCAAGCGGCTATAATACGGCGCGGGTGGTTTTGGGGGATCCCCGCTGAGGTTTCGTCCTGGAGCTTTTGGGGAAGGGGCGAAGTGTTCTGTGGTTTAGCTGGTTGGGGTCTGAGAACTGGTTTTGACGTCTGCCGGGGCCGGGGGTTAGGATAAGCGGGTATGCCAGCAGAAACCATGAGGTCGGAGAAATCGGAGCCGGTGAAACAGTTTTCGGTCTTTACGGAAAACAAGGTGGGGCGATTGCATGAGATCATTCGGCTTTTGAATGAGCGGAGCATCCATGCGGTGGCATTGACGATTTTGGACACGACGGATTCTTCCATTCACCGGATGATTGTGGATGACCCGGATGAGGCGCGGCAATTGTTGTTGGAGCATGGCATCACCTTTTCCGAGACCAACATGTTGGTGGTGGAGTTGGAGGCGACGACAGATTTGATCAAGGTGTTGTCCGCGCTGTTGGAGACAGAGATCAACATTCATTACTGTTACCCTTTTATTTATCGACCCCATGAGCGTTCCGCGCTGGCTTTGCATCTGGAGGATCCGGAGTTGGCGGCGCAGTCCTTGGGGCGTTATGGATTCAAGATCTTGGGGCAACGGGATATTTCGCGTTGAGTCGGGCTGGGAATGTTTTTTAAGCAGAGCGGATGTTGTGGCGGACGGTGCTGAGGAGGGTC
This sequence comes from Blastochloris sp., assembly GCA_012031345.1. Taxonomy (GTDB): domain Bacteria; phylum Verrucomicrobiota; class Verrucomicrobiia; order Methylacidiphilales; family JAAUTS01; genus JAAUTS01. The sequence goes on from JAAUTS010000003.1 coordinate 23,005, forward strand.
TTGAGTTCGCAGGGTTTGCGTAGGAAGGCGTTCATGCCAAGCTCCGGCCATTGTTCGGCCAGGTTGACTTCGCTGTAACCACTGGTCATGACGATGGGCATGCCGGGATCAATTTGGCGCATGACTTTGAAGGCTTCCAGTCCGTTGAGACGGGGCATGGTCATGTCCATGAAGACCAGGTGAATGGTCTGATGTTTTTCACGAAAGAGGGTGAGGGCTTCCTCTCCATTGCTGGCCAGGAGCACTTGATAGCCGTAGTGAGTCAGAACGCGACGGAGCATTTCGCGCATGTCCTCTTCGTCGTCGATAAGGAATACGGTGCCGGACCCGTGCCAGTCCTCGGGGGATGTTGAGGGAGGGGGAGAGGGTTCGGTTTTTTCCTGGAGTTGGAGACTCTTGTTGTTTTGGTAGAGGGTGGCGAGAAGATCGAGAGCTTTGCGGGTGGCCTGGCAAAATTCCTCCACGCTGGGACGGGCTTTGGCGTGGCTGGGCAGATCGAGCAGGGCCATGTGGGCCTGGCCCTGGGCCACGGCCAGGGCCCCATTGAGGTCATGCAGGGTTTGGCTTTCGATGCCGGAAGGGACGGTGCGGGCTTGTTCCAGTTGAATCTGCAAAAGACGGAGTTGCTCCTCGAGCTGGGCAATGCGTTGGGCGTCGGTCACAGGAACAAGGTTCGCCCAAGCCCGGACCAGAGCAAGAGAAAGCTGACAAGTCGTTCACAAGGGGGGGTGGCTCAATTCGAGGCAGAGCGGGAGTTTTTTTGAGAGAGAGTCGTTTTTATCGAAGAGGAATGATGTTGAGACCTTTCAGTCCAAACAGGGGAGCGGCGGCGAGGAGGTGTTGGTCGTTGGAGTAAATTTCCTTAAAACCATGGTGCGCGGCGCAGGCGAGGTGGAGGGCATCGGAGGCGCGCAGGAAAATGTGGGCAGGGGCGCACTGATAAATGGATTCCACCAAGGCAACAATATCCTTGGTAATGGGAAGCCAGCGCAGTGCACCGAGATGTGTTTCCATTTCCAACTGCGCTAGCATCTCTTTGAGGTGTTCTTGGGTTCCGCTTTTTTCACGCATCTTGCGATGACAGGCAGAAGCGAACTCCGCTCGTCCGTGGAGGGCACTCACCACGCAATCCATCGTTGCGGCACAGGCTCGCACCTCGGTAGTGCCGTATTCTACGCAATGCACCTTGAAGAGGTAGGTCGAGTCGAAATAGGCTTCTTTCAACGCTCGTCCCGATCCTCAGAAATGATTTGTGTGGAGTCGGTGCCACCGGAGAAAGCTCCAGCCTTCAGAGCGGCTTCATAGCCCGGACGTAGCTGGCGATTCGCCCAGTAGGAGACCTTGGGCGCAGTGGGGGCGGGTGATTTCTCCGCTAGCTCATGTTGCAAGCCTCTCAGGAGCAGGTCTTTCAATGTGGAACCTTCCTCCACAGCACGAATTTTAGCTTGTTTGTAGAGCGGTTCAGGAATATCCAGCGTGGTTCTCATTAATCCATATTCGCATATTTATGGAAATACGTCAAATATGACACCGAAATGTTAATAGTCTTGAAGGCAGAGGTGGCTCGATGAGGAGAGGCTTTTTTAAACCGCAAAGACGCGAGGGGCGCGAAGGATTTTTGGTAATTTCTGAGTTATCATTTCGAGTTGAAGATGGGGAAGGGCTGGAGAATCGTTGAGTTTCGGGTTCTGAGTTCCTAGTTTCGGGTTGAAGGACATGGAAAGAAATGTACAGTCGGAACTCGCGACTTCAGCTTCTTTCATCAATGTCCTCCGCACCCCCGCCTCCGGCGCTCTCCTCACCTGTGTCGGAACTAAGGCAGATCCTGCGCGCTTAAGACAAGGAAAGGATTAGGCAGCATTCACCGCAATGACAGATTCTTGGCAGGCTCAATGGGTGGGGCGTTACGTGCGGGGGGTGTGCTTGGTCGTGTTGGCCCAAAGGCCACCACATCCCCTGCATTGGATGGTGCTGATTGTTTTTTATAAAATCGTGCTGTGATGGCTTTGAAACCAAGAGCGATTTGCTAGCTTACGGAAATCTTGGATTTTGTTATTAAAATCACATTTCCCCAAACGCTTGCCACAACCACAGGGACATGTCTGTTTATTTGCCAAACGCTTTTTCATGGCCAAAATTTTTAGCGCATCACGAGCCTGCTGTTGGTTTTTTAGTGAAAAAATATCAATGTAATCGTCTAGTATTCCGTTATCACCATGATCTAACTCATTAAAAATGAGCTTTCCACCTTCTCTAAGTTTTTTGAAATGGCGAAAAGATAAGGAATTAAACAGAGTTCAGTAAATCCGAGAACGTCTGGCTTACTTTGAATTTTTAAAAGCAATCGAAGCGGCGAACCAAGACAAAGCGTTCCATCAGGATTTACATGAAATCCCCCTGTTCTAGGGATGCGTCCTCCTATTTCCAAAACTCGCGGCAACTCTTTAGGAAAATCAATAGGAATAGAAATCTGTAGATTGAAGCTATCCTTACTTTAAACGTTTGATGGGAAGCCTCAAATTCAAATTCTCCGACAATCCTTATCAGACAAACCTCTGTCGGCCTGATAGCCATCAGCGGATAATCTGAAAGAAATTCCTTCAGTCCTGGCGCCTGATCGAAGGCCATTTTTCATTCCTTCATCCAAGGTTTGGGCGGTGTTTCGGTGATAACATGGCTCTTCGTCTTGGAAATGATATTTATCTCCGCTTCATCAAATGCCCTCTTTATCATGTTGTCATCGAGATTAATCCCAAATTTGGCACTGGCTTGCTTTACGACGGATTCAGGGTTGGCGGACCTCTCGATCAAACCAAAATCTGTTTGAGCTTGTTCAAGCCACGCCTTAAAGTTGCCCTCTAGATTCAAATGGGAATATTTTTGATCATGCCATTTGTCGGCAAAATCTTCCGCTGGATTAACAGGATTAGGCACACGAGGCTTACTTGGCAGAACGTATTTGCTCATGTCTGTTAAAATACGCCTGAGCGAATCTTCAACCGAATTTTCTCCCTGATAGGCCGCTGCCGATAATGTTGTTAATATGATGGAGATCGGCTTTCGATCTGGATTATTTTTGAACATGACATCCCGATGCCGTTTAAGGATTTGGATGCACTGCTGGAGAGGAGATTTCCACTTCCAAGCCGGGAGGTCGTCCATCTTGGCTACTTTGGCCTCAAATGCGCGTTTCTCCAGAAGCTGCCCAGCCAATCTAAGCCTTGATTCAAACCATAGTGCATATCCTTCCGAATTGCTGATGCGCCAGTCACCACTGATGATGCGGTAATCAGGATGCCGATTGTCCGTGATTGCTCCGGCATGTTTTGCCACCTTCCCGGCCAAAAAGTCAGATGTTCCCTGCTTGATCATCGACTCTTGCAGGAAAGTGATCTGATTCCCATCCTGAGGAATCGAAGGAACCACATCCATGTGGAAACTTAGCTCGTCCGCATATGCCAAGCGCCAGCATCTGTGCATTTCCTCAAGCCTCTCTTCGATTTTCCGGGCAACGCGATATGCTTCAAGATCTTTGCCAACCAGCTTTTTTAGGAATTCCTGAGTATGCGAAGCCTTTGTGATGCCCGACCGCAACCGACATCCAAGATCCAAATCGTATGATTCATTCGGATTCAACGGACGAATAACCGTTCCCAATCGAAAAGACCCCTGTGGATAAATATGTGGTGAATATTTGCTGCTCTCGGATTTGGGGTTCTCAAACCATTCCCCGAGATTTTGGTATCGGGTTTCGGCTTTTCATACGCGCTGGGCGGAATTTCCAATGCTTCTGCAATGGCTTCCGTTACTTTATTTGTGATGTTAGTGTTCATAAATTGTATAGGTTGTAGCTAGGCGTGTAAGGGACTGCTTTATGGTCAAAGAACCCTTTGTCCATGAGATCAGACGATTGATGTCGCCATTGAGCATCTGCCAAGGCAAGGAGTTCATGACTGAGTTTATCCAACTTGAAGTCTCCGGCTGCCACCTTCGGGTTGATTTCGTGGTAGCGATCCTTGCCGAGAAGATGAGTTACCATTCCTGACGCAGATTGGGATTGTCCCCGCATCATAAAATTGATGAGAGGCCCCGCCATGGCAGCTTTTCCTCCAGCAGTTTTAATTTTCTCTATGGAATAGATTTCATCCGTTGTCCCAATTCGTAGTGCTGCGATATTTTTTGATCTTGGCCCAGATATCCCAAACCTTCAGCCACGGCAAGCATGACAGGATTATTTGACCATATCCCCCCATCAACAAGTTCCAAGCCGGAATCTTTGACGTGGGGAGTAAAGTATGTGGGAGCAGCACTTGTGGCCAATGCAACATGAACCGCGAGCTCCTTAAAATCAGTTTGTAGGCGTTTGTGATGAGGGGTTTTGAAAATGTGGATTCCCTCAAATTTCGGGTCAAACGCAGGTATCAGCAGGCGAGTTTTGCTTTCGCCAAGTTTCCTACTCTCCAGAAGCTCTTCCAACGCTTTGTGGAGTCCTTCACTGGAATATTTGACATCAATCCAGTGTTTGGCATCTCCAAGGAGCGAAGATGGAAAAATTTGTTCCCCCTTGGACAAATAGAGTTCCATGATCTGGGCCGCGCTAAATCCAAGCCCAAGTCCGATGGCAATGATGCCACCCGTGCTGGTCCCTGCGATCAGATCAAAGTGATCAACAACGCGGGTATTTCGTTCGGCTTCCCATTTGGCAAGCAGTGCTATAGAAAAAAGTCCCTTAAGACCACCACCATCAAGAGAAAGAATTTGAAACCGGGATGTTTCCGTCGCAATATGCATAATGCAGGCACTGTAAGCAGCGAAAGCTTACGGTGCAAGCATTTTTTATAAATCTACTTGTTTTGTTGGGGGGAATATCTCAGTGAGCCGAATTCTGGCCACTACGGGATTAACATCGAACGTTTCTGCCAAATGCTGTTCGGCTTTTTGGCGCTTCGAGCCAGGAAGCTTGGGCCCATATTGGCTTTCTTCTAGAAATGAGGATATGGCCTTTCTAAATAAACTCTTGGGAAGCAAAAGTCCACTAATCGCCCTGTTGGCTTGCCATTCCCACCATTTGCCGTTGTAAACTGGTGTGCCAGATACCGGGGAAATATCCGAGGTCCTACAAAGAAATTTAGGACTACCTTTATGAGAAGGGTCTTGGGGACCGAATAAACTGGGCGTGGAATCTTCTATAAAAAGCTTGGGATGAAGCAAGCCATGTCCCCCTTCATGAGCCAATGTAGAGCGCACTCGACGTTCAGCAGTGGCAGTTCCTTCATGTTCAATTCTGGAAGAAATAAGAAAACCCGTCACCGCGCCTTTGCTGTTGAAGATCGCAGAACCCATAATCCCATCTCCCAAATCGGGATAATCCACTACGACTTGAAAATATTTCTCGAGAAAAAGGTCCACTTTGATGGGCTCTGGATTTTCAGGAAGGAGTTTGACCTGACGCAAGGCGTCACAGCAAATATCATCAATTTCGGAGACTTCATATTGGAGTCTCAGAGGATAGGGACCTTCACGCGTGCGAAATTCCTTCACTTGCCTTTTTGCTTAGAAACGATTTTTTGAATTTCTTCTAGAGAAAGTTCGCTTTGAAGGATAGACCGAAAAGCCAGTCCTGCTTTAGGATCAGCGAACATCATATTGCGGATTGCTTCGGCCTCATCACGGAAATCATATTGTTTTAATTCTTCAGCCGGAACCCCGATTTCTTTGGCTAAAAATTCCAGTTTATCAGCGGAAGGGAATCGCCGACCTAGTTCGATGTCGGAAAGGAACGCTCCCGACACCCCGATCCTCTTTGCAAGCTCGCGCAGAGAGATATTTTTTTCTTCACGCAATTGTCGAAGTTTTGAACCGAATGATATTTTGTCCACAACGTAAGCTTACACTCGGAGTCGCCTTTTGTCCAGAGTAGTGTCTAAGGCTTCAAACAGCAATTTTCTTTGCGATGAACCGCAAATGAAATAGTTTCGTCTCGTGTCGCATTCAAAAAAACTAAAATCCTCAGCTGTTTATAAGCCAGATGGCTCGGATGTGAAGCGTTTTCTCTTCACTGGCGTCACAAAGGGGCTTTTCGGTGAGGTGGCATTTGATTCTGGTCCAGAGCGCGACTTGGCCGTCGTCATGGAGGATGACAGCAAGGTGTTGAAGTGGTTACGACCTTCGCTTAACCAACTCCCTATTTTCTATCGGGGCCGGTTCTACAATGTGGATTTTGTTGTCGAGACAGAGACCACGAAGTTCCTGATCGAAGTGAAAGCGCGAAACTCACTCGCTGAAGGTGATGTCCGGGAGAAGGCCAAGTCCGCCATCCGGTGGTGCGAAGTTGCATCAGGCGTAGAGAAAGGTAAGAAATGGGATTATCGTTTGATTCCTGACGATGCCGTGAAGCGGACAAGTGATTTTCATTTCATTATTGGGCAAGCTGTAACCGTTATTTAATCAAGGAAATCAATTATGGCACAACTTCGACATTTGACCCGAGCACCCATCACCGAGGCGGTTATTGATCTGCGCAGCCGCTTGGATTCCGGTTTTGATGTGAATCAATTCCGAGTTTTGAAGGATGGTGTGGGCTATGAAGACCCTAAAGAAATCAACGTGTTCGAGTTTGGCATGCATCTACAGCCTGGGAAATCGCCGGAAAGTCATCAGGTGAATCATGGTGTCATCGGATGGCGCTTTACCTCAAAAGATGGCAAACAGGTGGTTCAGTTCCGTAAAGATGGCTTCACCTTTAGTCGGCTGGCCCCTTACACGCATTGGGATGAGGTCTTTGCTGAAGCTTCACGACTTTATCGTCTCTATGCGGAAGTTGCAGCCCCGGAGGAAGTCACCCGGCCGGCTGTGCGCTACATCAATCGCCTGCTTTTTCCTGAAGCGGAGGTGGGTGATTTTAGCCCTTTTCTGGCCGCACCCCCGGTTTTCCCTCGCGGAGAGAAGGTCTTTCTTACGGGCTTTTTGAACCAGATTCAGGTGCAGGATCCGGATTCCCTGATCTGTGCCACGATCATTCAGACGGTGCAAAATGGCGCGACAGAGCCGGGTCAAGTTCCCGTTATCCTTGATCTGGATGTTTATGATGCACGATCCTGCCCGCCTACTCCTGAGGTTGTGTTGCCCCGTTTTGCCGCTTTACGGGAAGCAAAAATAGGTATTTTTTGGAAGTATTACGGATAAAGCCGCTGATCTTTTTGTATGACAACCACTCTGATGTATCGCCCGCTTTTTAATAGGAATGATTATTCACCGAGTTACGCCACCAGCAATGAAGCGCAGGGCGTTCTGGATCAGATTCGTGAATGGCTGGAATCGGCCTCCCGTGCCCGGACTTTATATGGACAGGCTCTGGAGGAATTGACCGACACCTTTCTGGACTGCCGTAAGGAGGATTGGGACGGCTACAATGCACTCCCGGTTGAGGATGATGCGTTCTTGCGGACGAAGGCACTGCTTTCACGTTTGATGAATCGTTTTCCTGCGCCCACCGCCAGCGCCACACCGCATGGTTCGCTGACTTTGGAATGGATCGTCAACCCTCGCCGCCGCTTGATGGTCAGTGTGGGAAATGACGAGCAAATTGCCTATGCCGGGGTGTTTGGCACGGAAACGGTGCAGGGCGTGGCCAATTTTGTCCGCGACGTGCCCCAAGAAATCACGCATCAACTCGCCCGCCTTTATTACGCATGACGACAGAGGGGGTTGAGTCTGTGCGGGATCATGAGCCGCTGGCCCGTTACATTCTCACCGCGAGTTTTCTCTACAAAGATAATCGAGCGGGAACACCTCTGCGCCCTAATTCCTGGATACCTCATCCATCAGTAGAATTGTCAGTTTTCCGAATTGAAGGATGGCAGGAAGAACAAGTAATAGCCCAAGGCGAGAAAGTGGCATCCGAACGCGAAGCAAAACATCGCAATAAAATCCTTGGAGAGGGCAAAGAATATCCGGAAGACAAGACGACTTTTCGTTATCACGGGAGAGGTGAGATTATTGCCCGAGAGGTGCGATCAGTTGGACTGGAGGTGCTTCCCAAGGAACCTCCTCCCCGACATGCGGATGTTGTCAATTGGCCTCCACTAACGGGTAATAAAAAGCATGACGAGTCCAGTCAGATGGCCTTTGCGATGAAGTTGAATGCAAAAGCCCATTTTATTGCGGCAGCTTGACACGTTTTTGTTTTATTTAGGTGTTCAGTCAAGTTTCCCTCTGCAAGCCAAGGACATACAGAAAAAGCGCGAGCTGGATCAGCCTTTGTTCCGAAAGGCTCTTCCAGAGGATGGTGGTAGTGCGTTCGATTGGTATGACCAATCGGGCTGCAGGGATTTGAACCCTGGACCTTCCCGATCCGGGATCGGGACGCGCTAAGAAGTTCCTTCAATGAGCTTTTCAATGGCCACCTTTGATTTCCATTTTTTGATTTGTCGTTCACGATGACCAGCGGCTTGGCGGTTTGGAAAGACTTCAAGGTGAACACAGATCCACGGAATATAGGCTTTGGTAGAGGAATTTCTGCCGTTTTGGTGTTGCCAATAACGACGGATCAAGTCATCGGTGCTCCCTATGTAGTAGCGTCCAGTTCGCGTGGATTTGAGGATATAACAAAAACACATAAGAACGTGGTCGGGCTGCAGGGATTTGAACCCTGGACCTCTTGCACCCGAGACAAGCGCGCTACCAAACTGCGCTACAGCCCGCAAAAATCTACCGACCAAAATCCTGGACCTTCCCGATCACGCCTAAGGCTGGCATCGGGACGCGCTACCAAACTCCGACCTGTGTCGCGAGCAGGCTGCGCTACAGCCCGCAAAAATGTTGACCAGGACCCGGTTTGGGAAGCGGTTGTGATCAGAAAGTGATGGTGCTGGAAATGTGGGTGGAGGGCAAGAGGATTTGTGTGGGTGTGGGATCGACAAATCCATGAAAAAAAAGAACCGGGCTTGTCACACAAATGCCATGTCAAGGTGACAGGATCTTTTCCAATTGTACGCCAATCAGCCACGCATTCCATTGAATCTTGTCCTCGATTGTTACATGCTATGAGTTCAAGTTTAGAAACGTCCCCGCCCGAAATCATGGAAAAGAAACGTAAGTCCATGAGCGAAGAGGTTTTCGCTCAGGAAAGTTCCCGCAAAGCCAAGGTCTTCAGTTCGGCTTTTGATGAGCGTTTTGCGGAGGGGGTGAACATTGATTGGCTCGATCTTTTGGACAATTCGGCGCATTTCCCCTCCCATTTTAACCTGGAGCAGGTACAGAATTATTTCCGACAGCAGCAGGATTTGAAGTTTGCGGCGGTGTTGGATGGGGAGACGATTGTGGGGCTTTGCTCGGAACGGCGCATCAGCCGGGTGTTGAGTATGCGTGGCGGTCTGGGCTTTGCCGTTTATGCGCGGAATCATGTGATCCGGCACATTGACCGGACGGAGTTGCGGATCAAGCGTGGGGAGCCAGTGCGGGACGTGCTGAACCGGGTGATGGCGCGAGGGGACAACTTTTTTGACGACGTGATTTTGACGGATGAACAGGGAAAGTTTCTGGGGTTGATCAACGCGCGGAGTTTAATGTTGTTGCAGCACCGGATCAGTCACTTGCAGTTGGATCAGTTGACAGATCTGACGGGTGAGTTGAATAGCAACAACATTGAGTTGGAAAAGGCGCGTGACATCGCCGTGCAGGCGGCGGAGTCGAAGTCGGCCTTTTTGGCCAACATGAGTCATGAAATCCGCACGCCCTTGAACGGGATTTTGGGGATGATCAAAATCCTGATGCGGACCGCGTTGACAGTGGATCAGCGGCGTTTTGCCACGACGGTATTGAATTCGGCCAACGCGTTGTTGACGATTTTGAATGACATCTTGGATTTCTCAAAGATCGAAGCGGGCAAGATGACCTTTGAGTCGATCAATTACGACATGTCGGATGTGGTGGAGGAAGTGGTGCAACTGCTGACGGAGCGTGCGCGGGAGAAGAAGATTGAATTGTTTGCCTGGGTGGATCCCCGGCGTGTGCACCAAGATTATATCGGATCCGACGCGGGTGCGTCAGGTGATCCTGAACCTGGCCACGAACGCGATCAAGTTTACGGAGAAGGGTGAGGTGGTGGTGCGGGTGAGTTCGACCTTTGAGACGGCGACGCATATTCGGTTGAAGCTGGCCGTTTCGGATACGGGGATCGGAATTTCCAAGGAGGCGCAGGCTCGTTTGTTCGGAGCCTTCGAGCAGGCGGATCAATCGACGAGTCGGCGTTACGGTGGAACGGGTCTGGGTTTGGCCATTTCGAAGAGGATCGTGGCCTTGATGGGAGGACAGATCGGGTTGGAGAGCGAGTTGGGCAAGGGTTCGACGTTCTGGTTTGAGATTGAAGTGCCCAAGCAGGAGATGGCGGCAGTGGAGGTCAAGGCGGTAGAGGAGGAGCCTGAGACGGATTTCTGGGGCTTGCGTATTTTGGTGGTGAACGAGAGCGAGTCCTTCACTTCATATATTGGTCACCATTTGCAGCGGTGGAACACGGTGTTCCGCATTGCCAAGAGCGGCAAGGAGGCGCTGGAGATGAGTCGTCGCCAAGCGGAGCGGGGATCGAGTTTCGAGTTTGTGGTGTTGGATTATCGCTTGCCTGACATGGACGGGTTGCAACTGGCGGAGAAGTTGAGTCACCCTGATTTTGGGCCGAAGCCGGGTATGGTATTATTCACTTCTTTCCAGGAGGAGGTGCCGGCGGACAAGGCGCGCGAGGCGGGAATTTTGAGTTTGTTGACCAAGCCGATCAAGCCGACGGAGTTGAGGCAGGCGATTTTGAGGGCGCGCACGGGCAACCTGCGTCCCTTGGATTTGCAGGCCACGGCGCGGCGTGAGACCTTGAAGGTGGTGGAGGAGGTGGCGACGGTTCCTCCGATGTCCTTGTTGTTAGTGGAGGACAGTCCGGTCAACCAAGAGGTGGCCATTCTGTTGTTGGAGGGCTGGAATCATCAGATCGAGACGGCAGAGAACGGCTTGGTGGCTTTGGAGAAATTAAGACAAAAAACGTATGATTGTGTTTTGATGGATTGTCAGATGCCGGAGATGGATGGGTATGAGGCCACGCGGGCGATTCGGAAGGTGGAGACGGGGACTTTGGATACTGAGGTTTTTATTGTGGCCATGACGGCTAATGCGATGCCGGGAGATCGTGAGAGGTGTCTGGAAACGGGCATGAATGATTATGTGGGCAAGCCGATTGAGGAGAGGGATTTGGTGCGGGCCCTGGGCAAGGCGGTGGAAAACATCAGCAAGCGCGGCAGGACTCTACAGTTGACCGGGGTGACACCTGTGGTGGTATCGGCTTCCGAAGGTGTTGCTACGGCGGCGGTGAAGTCTGTTCAAGCAGCTCCGGCTCCGATTCAGGTTAGGCAGGATTCTGTGGAGACGGAGGAAGAGGAGGATGAACCTTATTTCCCGGAGCGTTTGGTGAATTTGTTTATCTCGGAGACGCGGGCACGGATTCAGGATTTGAACAAGGCGGTGGAGGACAAGGATACGGACAAGGTGAGCCGGAGCCTGCATACGATCAAGGGCACGGCCGGGAATTTTAAGGCAAAAAAACTTTTCAATCTGGCCAAGGAATTGGAAGTCTTGAATACAGGGTCCGGCTTGGAAGCTTTAAGTCCGCGTTTGCCGGAGATGACCCGTTTGTTTGAGGAGATTGCTTTGAAGCTGCAATCTCACGGCAAGGCCAAGGCAGGAAGTTTGGCCGAGGTCGGAGAATTGATTTCGCAGAAGGAAACGGCCAAGGCGGAGGAGGCGGTGCCTCAAAATGGTACTCACGGAGTGCAGGAAGTAGCCGACGATGAAGAGCCTTATTTCCCGGCCCGTCTGGTGAATCTTTTCATTTCAGAAACAGAAATGCGTCTGGGTGAATTGAAAGAGTCGCTCAATCATGAGGACGTATCCACCTTGTCGCGATGTCTCCATACGATCAAAGGCACGGCGGGAAACTTCCACGCCAAGCGTCTTTATTTGGTGACCAGTGAAATGGAGTTGGCGCTGAAAGAGGGGAATTTGGGGGAGGTGCGGAATCGCCTGCCGCAGATGGAAGAAGCTTTTTCCGAAGCCCGCAATCAACTGAGACCGAGTCAATCCTGATATGACCAAGAATCCTGATCTCAAGTTTAAGGAAGAAACCCCAGTCTTTCTTTATGATGGAGGGAAGCAGATGGGGCCGATGCCATTTAGAGAGGCTCGTCAGGTTTGGGAATCGGGCAAGTTGTCGGCAGAGGCTTTTTTTTGGGCCGGGGGAATGAAGGATTGGCTGCCGATGGAAGGAATTTTTCAAAGGGAGGAAGAGAATCCCGTTCCTTTGGAAAAGATCAAAACGGTGCCGGGTAACGTCAAGCAGGCCATCGCTGCCGTGCAAACCGGACAGAAGTTGACGGAAAAGCCGGAGGTTGGCCCGGTGCCGAAAACGGGAGGTCAGGCTGCGGTTAAGGAGTCGGCTGTGCCTCAGAGAGTGGAGGTAAAGAAAGCAGAAGCAAGCGTGGTGCCGAAGCCGCCGACTGTGTCTCTGGACAAGACGGTCAAGACGGGAAAGGTTGAGCCGGAGAGGAAGATGGTTCCGAAGGTGGAAGCACCACAGCCGAAAGTGGTGGCAGAGCGCAAGCACCGGGTTTTGGTGGTGGATGACGACATGCTGGTGCGGGAGATGATAGGGGATTTGTTGGATCAACAGGGGATTCTTTGGGACAAGGCGGAAGACATGCTGCCCGCACGCAAGTTGTTGGAACAAAAAGGACTTTCTCATTATGATGCGGTGGTGACGGATTATCAAACCCCGGGAGGTTCCGGAGTGGATCTGGTGCGCTGGATCAAGCAGCGGGAAAATGCGTTGCAGGTTTTGTTGTTGACGGCCAAGGATGACAAGGAAGTGGTGAAGTCGGGGTTACGAGCCGGGGTGATGGATTTTTTGGACAAACCCGTTCGGCGGAAGAGTTTCCTGCCTTCGATCAGTCAGGCCATCACGCAGACTTCCCAACTCAGGGAGGAGCGTGCGGCGTATCTGGAATTGATCCGTTTGAAGCTGGCGGGACGCGGGGGTGCAGCGGAGAATCTGATGACGCAACTGGTGCATCGCGAGAGCAGCGTCGGGGGGTTGTTGTCGAAGTTAGAGACCGTTATGAAGTATTCCGAGGAGTTGGAGAAAAAAAATGCGGAGGTCTTCCCTGGTTCGAATGTGTATGTTTCGGAGATGCCGTTCCAAGGGCAGATTTCCGATCTGAGTTTGCTGGACCTGGCGCAGCTTCTTTCGCAATCAGGTAAGACTGGGGAGCTTCAGGTTTTGGGCGCGACCAAGATTCATCTGGGCAGCATTTATTTCGATGAGGGGCGCCTGACCCATGCCGAAGTGCGTGAGGGGGCGAAGGAGACGGGGCATGAGGCGCTGGTCAAACTGATGAGCTTGAATACGGGTTATTTTTGTTTCCAATATGGCAAGGTCACGGTTGAAGCCAGTTTGTTTGATGACCCGACCTCCCTACTGTTGGCAGTGAGTGCCGAGATGGATGAAGGCAGCAAGGCAATCGCGGCTTGACCCTGCTTCGGCAGTCGCTAACCAATTTCCAGACAAACGAACAACCCCCCTACAGAACTTGAACATTTATGAGCAAAATATTGATTATTGAAGATTCCGAAACGGTCCGAGCGCAAATGGAGATGATGCTGAATGAAGGAGGACATCTTTGTGTGACGGTAGAAAATGGACGGGAAGCTCTGGAGGTTTTGAGCAGGGAAGCGGACTTTGATTTGATCATCACCGACATCTTTATGCCGGAGATGGATGGGATTGAAACGATTGAAAAGATCACTCAAAAATTCCCCGGGAAGCGGATCATCGCGGTGTCGGCGGGGGGTATGGGGATGTCGGGTGCGGGTATGTTGGAGATTGCGACGGGTCTGGGTGCTTTGGCTGTGCTGAACAAGCCCTTTGCCTCGGATGATTTCAAGAGAACGGTGGAAGAGGCCCTGGCGGCTTAGGCGTATCAATTGCAAAGGATTTTGGGTTGCCAGTGTTTTCCAGGTGGCGAAGGGCAATTTGAACTTTAATTGGAAGATGAATTAGGGGTGTCTCCAATAATTGTTACAATAACACAAAACCGCGATTGATCATGGGGGTGTATTCGGACATTGTCCGAATATGACATCCAACAGCATTCAAACATGGATAAAGATCAAGGGACTTCGCAAAGATCGGAGCCTGTTTCCGCTACCAAGGCTTCTCCCCACCCTGGGCATGATGCTGTTGTTGGGACATCCTGAGTTCTCACAGGCCCAGATTTTGACCAGTGCCGGGCCTTTTGATTTCGAGTCTGGTACGGCTGGGTCTAATCAGTTTACAGACAACTTCCGTAACATCGGGCCCACAGGCGAAACTGCTGTGGGACAGACTAATCCCACGACCGGGGAACCGGGCAATGACTATGCATTTTCATCCGCCACCTCCGCAGCAGCGGTGACGAGCCTCCTCTTTGATACCAGTCCAATCTCTGGAGTATTGGATCCCACCTTCGCGGGGTCGCTCACCATCACTCTGGATATCAGCGGGGTACAGGCGGATTCCTCTTTCGGGATTCAGTTGCTAGACGGTGGTTCTACTAACAATCTGTTGGCACTGTTCAATCTCGATAACAGTGGAACAACTGATCGAATCCGTTTTTTCGGGACGGCACTGTTACGGCGGGGTCGGCTGGGACACAAATTGGAACAACCATGGATGGTTCCTCGGGCTTGAACGTCTCCACGGATGTTTCGCCCGTTTTCAGCACTCTGACAGTGAACTATACGCCGGGGAGTAGCAACGACACGCTGCTTTCGTTAAGTATGGGCACGCTCAACCACAGCGTTATCATTGCCAATAGCGAAGCTATTGCCAATCCTCGTATTGCAATTAGACTCTTTGATCCCAGCACCACAGCGGGTTCGGTCAAGTTCGACAATTTCAGCGTCATCCCTGAGCCCTCGACCTATGTCATGCTGTTGTTGGGATTCGTCTTGTTGCTTGTCCTGCGTCGTCGCAGGATTTCAGCTTAACAGCGGGGGGGCTTTTCCAAGAGGTCTTTGTTGGTCGGCATCGGCTTATGTATTCCTCTGAACCCATGTTCCCTGCGTAAGGACGGTTTTCACCCGTGGGCTTGGGCCTTTTTCGAAGCGATGGAGTTGGGCGGTGAGCAGATCCACGGCGTTGCTTCCGATGTCTTCCGCCAAGGAATCGATACCCATTGCGAGGAAGGGTGGTTTGAGGTGTAGTGAGGCAAAGGCTGTTTCTTTTGGGAAACAGGGGAGATCAGTTCTCTCGCTTTTTTCTGTGAGAATCACATCGGGTTGTTGTCGTGATAGCCACTTTTGCCAGGAACCCGAGCTTGACCGATCTAAGTCATAAAAGAGTTTCACAGCGGAGCCGGGTCCCTGCGGATGCATCACCAAAAACGCGGCCAGCCAAGCATCCTGCATCCGGCGCACGGATCTTCCTGAACAAGCCAGTCCAATGCGTTGGTAGCCGAGTCTGCCCAGCCTTTTCATGGCGGTCAGGGCATTCGCGTAGTGATGGCTCAGAGCCCTGTGGTAGGGTGCCTTCCAGTAAGCCCAGCCAGTGAGGACGATGGAGAAACGACACCAGCTAGGACTGATGTGCGCCGTGGTCGCCCGGATAGGCGGACTAAAAATCACTCCCTGAACGCCACGAGCCTCCAGCATCCGACGTAGCGCTCCTTCCTTGCTTCTTCCGACGTCGGCTTGAAGAGCTTCCAGACGGAATCCCAGGTGTTCCGCCCGGTGTTGGGCACCACTTAGCATCCGGCCGTCATAACTCGCCGGAGGCCGGTAGGTGGAATCAAGAGAAATCCAGGCCAGAGTCTCACGTTCTGCCAAGCCTTTGCGCCGCTGACTAAGATAGCCAGCTAGGCGTTGGATCTGCGGGTCTGATTGATAGCCCAGCCCTTGGGCGACCCGCCGCACCTTTTCCGCCAATTTCAGACTGACGTGCGGATGGTTGCGCAGGACGCGGGAAACCGTCATGGCCGAGACCCCGGCCAGGGTGGCGATACGACGCAAGCTGGACACCTCACTAAACTGATTTATAGGTCTGTGGAAAACAACTCCAAATCAGAGCAAATGAATTCAAACATGGGAGAAGAAGGTGCGCCTTGTCTTCCTAGGTGGGAATTTGAGGCGATAATTGTGGATGCTCAGCCTGACGGACCGTCGTTGTTTGCCTCGCACTCGCGCCTTGTCATCAGCCTAAAGTTCAGTCGGTCAGTATATTCTACCTAGATGCTTGGACTACTAAGCTGGAATCAAATCCAGCTTGACAGAATGGGGTGCCGGACCAAATCTTGGACAAAGTGGCAGTGCAACCGCAAAGTAAGAGGCCCAAACGCCGATCCGGTAGATTATCAGAGATGGTGACAACGATGGACATTGCCCGTTTAAGTGGGGTGTCCCAGCCTGTGGTGAGCAAGGTGCTGCATGGTGGGGCCAACAACGTGCGGGTGGGAGTGGCCACGCGGGAGAGGATCATACGGATTGCGGCGGAACAGGGGTATCGCACCAATCTGGCGGCCAAAGCGATGCGGACGGGGCGTTTCGGGGCAGTCACTCTGGTCATGAGCACCACGCGGAGTCGCAGTATTTTACCGATGGAGTTGTTGGACTCGATCATGAATGCCTTGGCGCAGAAAGACATGCATTTGATCCTGGCCCGTTTCCCGGATGAGGAGTTGGTGAACGAGGGCTTTTTACCCAGGATGTTGAGTTCCTGGATGTCGGATGGGCTGTTAATCAACTACAATGCACAGATCCCCCAGAAGATGGTGGAGCTGATCGAGCGGCACAAGATTCCCTCGGTCTGGCTAAATTCCAAGCAATCCCACGATGCGATTTTTCCTGACGATGTGCAGGGGGGGCGTTTGGCCACGGAGCATTTGATAGGTTTGGGGCATCGACGCATTGCTTTTTTGAATTACACCGGCTGGGATCATAGCAGTGCGGAGGATCGGTATCAGGGTTATATGGAGGCGATGAAGGCGGCGCGGCTGGAGCCTTTATTATGGAAGACGATGGGTTTACCGCCGCGCTCGGAGGTATCCTATTCCTGTCGCAAGCTCCAGGAGCAGGGCTGTCCCACGGCGGTGGTGGGTTATGTCGATAACGAACCCTGGTATGTGCTGGAGGCCTGTCGGCAACTGGGAATTCGGGTTCCGGAAGAGCTGTCGATTTTAGGTTTCAATGATCGGGAATTGTTTCACCATGGCCAGGAAATCAGCACCATGATTGTGCCTGAGAAGGAAATCGGGGAAATGGCGGTGGAAACGCTGATTCAGCGAATCGAGCGGGGGCCTCTGGAAAGTGCGAGTCGAGGGATTCCTTATCGCAACACGTTGAAAGCCAGCACGATAGGTAACTGCCGGGACTGAGGCTGGGTTGGCAATTAGTATCAAACACTAAAATCGAAAATCTGGCTTGATTTCTTACGTATTATCAACTATATAGTATTTACATTGTCAGGAGATTCTATGAACAATTTAAACAGTTTCAGCCGCCAGCAACGCAGAGGATTTAGTTTGATTGAAGTTACGATGTCTCTTGGGATTATATCAATTGGGATGATGGCACTGGTAGCTATGCTGCCATTGGGACTGAAGGCGTTCAAGTCTTCGGTGGACATGACTTTACAGGCCCAGATTGCTCAATCGATTTTGAATCAAGCCCAGCAGATCAAATTCAGTAATTTGGGTGACTTGGATGGCACGTTTTATTTTGATGCTGAGGGGGCCTTGCTGCCTAACAAGACAGGAGCAGCCTTTGAGACTGAGGTTGCATTCCCCGAGACAAGGACAAGGGTTCCTTCCAACAACGGCAGGGAAGAGCTGGAGCCGCTGACCACGATAAGCATTACAATCAAGCCCATGACTTCGCCTGAGCGGTCGAAAACACTCAACCTCTTCATCGCCGATGTGGGACTTTAAGTTGTGTAGGTTACGAAACGCGGGCACTGGCTTCAGTCTAATTGAAGTCATGGTGTCCGTGTCGTTGCTGGCCCTGATCATGACTTTGGTCTTTCAAGTCATCAGTGCGACGAGTGATGTGTGGCAAAAGACGAGCAAGAAGGTTTCGTCGTTTCAGGAATCGCGGGCGGCCTTTGAATCCTTGACACGCAAAGCGAGCCAGGCAGTCCTAAATCCTTATTGGGACTATGATCCGCCCTTATCCACACCCGGATCCGTGCCGAGTCGTTATCTAAGGCAATCGGAGCTGCATTTTATTTCAGGTCAGGGAAATGTTCCTGGTGGGGTCTTGGAAGGGGTAAGTCGGGAGGGCAGCCGTTGAAGACGGTGGGGCACAGCATTTGTTTCAGGCCATGCTGGGCTATTCGCAGCCTGAAGCCACTTTGGCAGATGCGGATGTGCCTTTGAGCAATTTGTTAAATGCCTGCACCTTTTATGTGGAATATAATGATGCCCTGGCAAAGTATCCGCAATTTATTCAGAATCTCCTTTCGGGACAAAAGAAGAGTGGGTATCGACTGATGGAGTTGTGGCAACCTTCTGAGGAGTTGCAGGTCTATGCCACGACACTTGCACAGATGAAGACTGCACCAGCCAAGGCATATGACTGGTTCCGTGTGCCCTTAGCCGACCCCAAGGTGCCCGTGCATGTCTTAGCCGAAAATGTGATCATGTTGGTGATCTGGCCGCGACGGGTTGAAAAGACCGGGGCGCAATTAACGGATGATTATAACTACGATAGCCGGGCTTATCTTCAGGACCCCGCCGCGACTCTCAGTGCCAATCAACTGCCTCCCGTGTTGGAAGTGACCATGGTGGCCTTGGCGCAAAGCTCGGCACAACGGATGGAAGATGAATACGGAAGCAAGGGCCTGGTGCCGCCTCCTTTGGAGAAGGTAAATTGTTTGTAAAATCAACCCAGACTGATTTCGACCAGGATCTCAAAGAGTTAGAGGATTTTTTTATTGGAAAAACGCTACGAGTATCGGGTGTTTCGCACCAGCATCGCGATACGTCAAGCCAAGTGGAGTGAGGATTTATGAATCACGAGCAGAAAAACAAAAAAATATTTGTGAGAGGGCTGAAGCTTGCGGATCGAAAACAGAAGGGGGCGGCTCTGATCATTGTCTTGGGTTGTCTGGTATTGATGGCGGTGATGACTTTGGCTTTTTTGGCCATGGTCAAGAATGACTCCACAGCCTCCAGTGCCTATGCGGGGGGCAGTTCCGCACGTCTTCTGGCGGATTCCGCCATGAACCTGGTGATAGGGCAAATCAAAGATGCTTCGGAAAGGTCGGATGAGGCGTGGATCTCACAGCCAGGTTTGATTCGGACCTATGACACGGAAGGTAAGATGGTTCGGGCCTATAAGTTGTATTCGAGTCCGCAGATGATCGCGGAAGGAGAGAACTCCTTTGATCCATCATCCCCCACGCATGGGGATGTTCCTGTCAATAATTGGGCAGACCGGATTCATGAGTATGTGGATTTGAACAGTCCGGTGCAAACGGCGCAGGGTTTTTTGCACTACCCGATCGTGAGCCCGGAGGCGGAAACGGTGGCCAAGGTGGAGGGATTCGACATCAATCTTCCGTCGGCTTGGGGGGCCAAGGAAAAAAACAATGCAGCGGCGATGCCTGTGCGTTGGCTGTATGTTTTGAAAGACGGAACCTTGGCGGCGGGAGTAACTGAGGGGGCGGCTAGTTTGAATCAAGTAAAGATTACGGGTGCCGGAGTGAACAATCCGCCTGTGGCCCGACTTGCGTTCTGGGCGGACGATGAGAGCGCCAAGATCAACATCAACACGGCGGCGGAAGGGACCTTTCATGATTCGCCGATTGCGAACACATATCCACGGGGAGAGGGAATACGTGAGGTGGCGGGAGCTACGCAAGGGTATCCACGAGATCCGAGTAAAGTGGACCCAGAAAAAGCGATGTATGATCTGGACTTAAGTTATTATCAACCCGCCCAGAAAGAGTATCAAAGATATCCGGGTCATCCTGCCACTACGTCACTATCCACAGTATTATATGAAACCATTAGACAAGCCACAGGTTTAAGCAAAAGAGAGGATATTCTGGATCAACTCTATCTGATGACGCCTAGATACAATGGTGGAGCAGGTTCTTCGCGTTCAGGGACCGTGAGGCCCGGAAGAACCTCCACCTTTAGCCCGGGAGACCGTCGGTTGTATGCGTCTTTGGATGAGTTTATTTTTCAACCTGAAATCGATGTAAGTTCAGAAAAAAGAATTGAAAACAAGCTGGCTATGGAGGGGGAGCGTAGGGAAGTGTTGGACCAGATCAAATTTTTCATGACAGCGGTGAGCAAATCACCCGAGCAGACATTATTCAACACGCCCAGGATGTCGATTTGGCCCATCCATAATCAGCAATCCAAACGAACCACCTTTGACAAGATGATTCAATTCTGTAGTGAACTTGTTGATGGGGCTGGCAACAAGAAAAATTTCGGTTTTCTGCGCCAAAATCCGCTGAGCATGACAGAGGACTGGAATCTGGGACGAAATGTGAATAATTATCAATATCTTCAGTCGATGACATCCCGGGCTATTCCTGGATTTACGACATCCACCTTTCAAAGTAAGTGGGGCGTGGTGGAGCGAGATCAAATTTTGACCCAGATTGTGGATTACATTCGCTGCACAAATCTGTTGGATGACAGCATGAAAAATTCAAGTTTTTATTATACCAGGAAAACGAATGAGGAAGTTGGTGTGGTGTTGCCTTTGGAGCCTCGGTCCGGTCCTGGAGTTGGGACCAAGGGATTTGGTCGTTATATGACAATAAGTGAATTGTGTTTAGCTGCTACGGCAATTGAAAATGTGGGAACTACGGATGTCAGAGTTCAATTTGCTTTAGTTCCAGAATTTTTCTCCACAGCGATTGGTCATCCTCAATTGGCTTACCGCTTTAGAATGGAGTTCAATGGCTTAAGTGACTTCCGCGTTCTTACGTCAACAGTTTTCCCTTCGAATACACACACGATTCGATCTTTAAACGGGTTGATTAATGGTGATTCCATCAACGAAAACAGTTACAATGGAGGCAGTCTTGGCTACAGATGGTATGTGAAGAAAGGTCTTCCCCGAAATCCAGACCAAATCTTCCCAGTTGGTGAATTGGTTTTGAGCAAAGGTGCCGTTTTACAAATATCCGGCAAGGTTGATGTTGAACTTTGGTATGATTTACCCTCAGGAGGCTCAGTTCTGGTCCAGAAGGGTGAATTCGTTTTTCCTTCAGTTGGACTCACTCTACCGACACGGTCAGTTCCTGGTGTAAGCCAAGGATTCCAGGTTAGCAACACGGTGGATCCGGGTGGTCGTCTCGAACCTGCCTTTTTTTTAAGGGATAGCACGGGCGACAAAGAGTGGGCGCGAAGTCTTGTTCCTAGCATGAGCAGGGTGAATAGTGACTATCGGATTACCTCGGTCGTTCGTTCAGATGAAGATCTTGGTGATCTTTTTGAAAAACATCCATGGTGGAATGACTCCAACAGGTTGGTTCACAGTCTTAGGCCCGGCCAGACTGAACAGGCCAACGTTCCGAAGTTAGCCAGAGTTGGCAAGTTGAGCGATGGGTTAACAGCGGTAAGCCAGTTTGAAGAGCCTGACATTGTCCAACCTTTTCCTGCGGCCAATGATACTGGTGTGAGGAACAGCTTGGGGAAAACGGGTGACTGGACTTCGGCTGTGGGTCAGTTTGGAGACGGGGCCTTGATTGATCGTGCCGATGAGGGTGAGGCTCCGACGCGAGGCAGTCGGGTGCCGTATTTCGGTCACATTTACTCCAACCGTGATGGTGTCACTGTGGAGCAGGAGGGAACATATTTTAGTCCGAACAGGTTGATCCCGTCCCCCATCACCTTTGGATCTCTTCCGACGGGAGCCAAGCGAGGGTTGCCATGGCAGACTTTGTTATTCCGGCCCAATAAGCCTTATTTACCGGGAGAGGGCGACCACCCCGGTGCGGTAACGCCGCCGGATCATTTGCTCTTGGATTTATTTTGGATGCCAGTGGTAGAGCCATATGCCATCAGTGAGCCTTTTTCAACCGCGGGTAAAATCAATCTGAATACTCAGATGGTTCCTTTTAGCTATATCAAGAGGGACACAGGATTGCGCGCTGTTTTGAAATCGGTCATGGTGACGGCGCTGAATCCCTTTGAAACAATCAGTTCGGAGTTTGGGGGTGGGTCGTTCCAGTTTTACACCAGATACAAGCTTCCATTTGAGGGTAGCAAGACGGTAGGTTCTGGGGTTTTGATTCGTCACCCGTTGAATTTGGATGCAACCCTTAAGTATTTTGAAGAGAGAATTACAAACAACGAGCCATTCATTTCCGCTTCGGAAATATGCACTGTTCCCTTGGTTCCTACAACGGCAGTGACGAGCACAGCCGTTCCGACGGTATCAGGGAATGAGGCCGCGCTGACCGCCTTCTGGCAAGATAGGGTGAAGCTTACGGGGGATAATTTGATTGAGCGTCCCTACTCTATGATCTACCCGAGAGTCACCACCAAGTCGAATACCTATCAGGTGCATGTGCGGTCCCAGCTCCTGAATGCAAAAAGTGTGGGGGGTGAGGTGTTTCAGATGGGAACACAAACGGCGCAGGGTGAATTCCGAGGTTCCTTTGTGATTGAACGTTATTTGGATCCGAATACGCAGACTTTTGATGAATCGGACCCGAATGCCGTCCTGGGGCCCTATCGTTTCCGGGTCATTTCCAGCAAGCAGGTGGCACTGTGATGTCCGCACTTATAAAAACGGGATTCAGGTCTTTGCGCGTGATTCGCGGGTTTACTTTGGTGGAGTTGCTGGTGGTGATCGCGATTGTGGCGGTCATTTTTGCACTGGCAGTTTCTGCATTGAATAATGTGGGACGTAGCTCTGCCCTCAATGGTGCCAAGTCCACCCTTTCCTCATATTTGGAGGGAGCACGTCTCAAAGCGTTGACCGAGAGTCGAACGGTGGAGCTAAGGTTTTATAAAATACCAGGTCAAAGCACTGCCGACTCGGCTTACCAAGCGATGCAACTCTGGGATCCTTTACAGGATCAGCCGTTGGATGCTGTCAAAATCCTGCCAACTTCCGTAGTTATGGTGGAAGATCCCAAGTTTTCCTCCCTGCTTAGCAATGAAAATCCAAATGGGGGGAAGCATACCCTGGCTGGCGTGGGGCAGGTGGACTACAAAGCCTTTCGAATTCAGAGCAATGGCTCGACAAACTTATCCACAACGGGAACCAGCAGTGACGATGCCTGGTTCTTTTCTGCCAAGTTGAAAAACACACCCGAGTTTGCAGATCGTCCAGCGGACAATTTTGTGACCTTTACCGTTGATCCAGTGAACAGTCGGGTCAGCATCTTTCAGCCCTGAGAAAAGCTGCGGGGAATGGAATTTCAAGTCTTGGTCAACGCCAGGGTAAAAAAGCCCCGGCTTTGTGGGCCGGGGCTCGAGGAGGGGCTGAGTTTTAGTTCAGCTTGATTTGGATTTCTCTGGGTTTGACTTCCTCCCGCTTGGGCAGGGTGATGCTGAGGATGCCGTCTTCCACCCGCGCACTGATCTTTTCGGGATCGACCTGCTCGGGGAGGTTGATGGCACGTTCCACCGTGCTTTCCGCGTTTTCATCCTTCCAGGATTTCCGGCGACCTTGGATGGTCAGGACCTGGTCCACCACGTTCAACTTCAAGTCCTCGCGACGGAATCCGGGAACTTCCACTTGGAGGTAGAAGTTGTCCTTGTCCTCGCGGCTATCGAAGCTGAGGTGGAGGTTGGAGTGGAGGGGTTGAGGCCACGCGAAGAAGGGGTCGAATCCATCGAAGAGGGATTCGAGTCCATTTCGGTTCGGGCGGCATACGGCGTTGTTGGGTTGAGTATAACGAATGAGTTTCATAGGTTGGTTCTCCTTTCTAATCCTAGCTCTGCATAAGAAATGCCAGAATTTGAAAAGGATAAGTGCCTCATAACCAAGGGGATAGGGAATGAGTAAGCATGACGTTAAGCGACAGGTTGACACAATTCAGTGCAGTCCATTCTAAAGTATGCCATTATGACTCTATTCAAAGCCAAAGCATGGAGACTGGCACGAATCGAGAGAAGCGCGAGGGGCGCGAAGGTGGATTGGGTAGGGTCGCCTGCCCGAGTGCGGGGAGGATTAAGCCTTTTGGGGGGCTTTGGTGGCGTCTTTTTTGCGTTTGAGTTGGCGGAGACGACGACGACGTTTGATGACTGCGTTGGATTGTTGACCCATAAGGTTGAGATTAAACATCAATAGTCTGGCCTTGGTCAAGAAAAGAAGGAGTTTTGAGTTTAAACGTTGCTTGCACTGTGTTCTTTGTGCCCTCAGTGGTAAATCATTTGAGGCGTTCGAGTTCGGAAATGCCGAAGTTTTTTTGGAGTTCGGGGGTTTCGATGGAAACCTGAAGCGGGTCGAGGTAGATGGTGCCGGGGTCGTCTTCGAAGTCGATACGGTCGAGGGGGCCTTGGCGGGCGATCAGGCCTTGGTTGATGTCGGCCAGGCTTTTGATTTCGACGCCGTTGACTTGGCGGACGATGTTTCCGGCCAGACGCTCGTAGCTGAGGGTGCCGTCGGTGGGTAGGACCTGGACCGACCAGGATGATGCGACGGGATTCTCCGGGGAAGAGTTCTTCCTGGAAGGCGTCGTAATAGACGAGCTTTTGTGGGGCGGTGGAAACCCAGTCGTTGCCGAAGGTTTTCAAGAGGGTGCGCGAGAGTTCGAGAAAGACCAGGCCGCCGTAAACGAGGTAGCGGGGCGGCTCGTCGTAGGAGTAGGGGGGGCTGATGTAGTCGGAGGCATTTTTCCGGGAAAGGGTGACTTGGACATCGAGAGGCTTGCCTTGGCGCTGGAGGTTGAGCTTGAGAACATCTCCCACGTAATGTTGTCCGGCGATGAGATGTTCCAAGGAGAGGCGACCGTGGGTTTTGTCCGGGTAATTGCCGTCCTGATCCACCCGAATGCCGTTGATGGAGAGGAGGACATCGCCCACTTGAAGGCCGGCCTGGGCGCCGGGGCCGTCCGGGAGAACGCGGTTGATAAAGATGCCGCCCTGTTCGGGAGTGACTCCGACGTAGTTTTGGAGTTGGGGATCACGGAGGTTGAAGAAGCCGAGGCCGATGCGGGGGAATCCCTGGTAGTTGCCGTCGGCGGCATCCTTGAGGAAATGTTCGATGACGGGAGCGGCGATGACGGCGGCGTTTTGGTTGCGGCTGTCGTAACGGAAGAGGAGGCCGACCAAGTTCCCGTTTTGCACTGCGGGGAGGGTGGCGGCGCTGTCGCGGTATTGGAGGGAGAGGTTGAGACGATAGACGAGGTAACGTCCGAGACCTTCCGGGTAGGGGCCAACTTCCACGGTGTTGATGCGTCCGGTGCTGCGGGCCAGGGCGTCGTTATCTTCAAGTTGCCAGATTTCCAAGCTGTCGCCGGCTTTGGCGGTGGTGCTTAATTCCAAGGGGCGGGTGTCCTGGAAAAAGGTGGGAGCATCTTCCGGGTTGACGCGGAGCAGGGCGAGGTTGGTTTCGTAGTCAATGACATCGACGTAAGCGGTGGTTTTGGTGCTGGTGACGGGTTTTTCCAATTCGATGAAGTTGGCGTGGGCGACCATTTCCGCTGTGACGAGGATGCGCTGGCCGGACAGCACGGTGCCGATGGCGCGGCGGGTGAAGGGGGGGCGTTTGAGCCAGGGGCGGACGGGGTCAACGATCTGGCAGGTGGCATTGACGCGGACGATGGATGGGTGGTCGGTGCTGGGGCTGGTGGTTTTGGGGTCGGAGGGTGAGCAGGCGTGGAAGAAGTTGAGGCAGGCCAGGAGGAGAAGGATGGGGGCGAGGGAGGGGATTTTCATAAGGACAGGAAGAGTCAGAGTATCAAAGAAGTCAGAATAGGTGAAGGGTGAGGGCGGGGGTCAGAGATTACCGAGGTAACGATCCTCCCGGATGTTGTAGCGTTGCAGGATGCGGGGCTGGGCTTCTTTGAGTTTGGCGGCTTCGAGAACGATGGGGCGCCCCTCTCCTTCGAGGGTGATGAGGGTGCGGTCTCCGGGTTGGGCCAGGGCTTCTGCCAAGTCGGCCATGGTTTTGATTTCGCGGTCGTTTACTTTTTCAACCACGGACTGGCGTAGGCCAGAGAGGTAGGTGTTGATGGGATCGGCCAGGACATCACTGAGAATGACAATCTCCGGGCGTTTTGAGGAAGACGGCGTCGCTCAGGTAGGTGTCGAAGAGATAGCGGATACGGAAGTTGGGGGTGCCGTAGGCGTTGATGAAATTGCGAG
>JAAUTS010000041.1 GCA_012031345.1 Blastochloris sp.
AAGCACGCAACAATTCCGACATATTTTCTATGCGCAGGACACACAGCGATGCCTCTTCTGCCTCGGCATGTGCGTGGGAGATGAGCGCGTTAAGCTGCACGAGAAAGTCCGGAGGCCATGTTGTTTGCGTTGCGTCTGGTATGGCGTCTGTAGCGACGGCACGAGAGTCGCCTGTGATCACACGGGCAGAAGAAAGAGACGCCGAAGGCTCCGTCATCATGATTCCTGTATCAGGCCCTGTTGGCAGCATAGGAGAGCCGGGAGAAAGGGGCATCGTGTACCATGGTGCATAGGGTTTCTGGTGTCCTAGTTTCATTTATGCCGCAAAAACATTAACAAACATTAAATTTCGTGGGGATTTTAGTGGTTTTATTGCAAAGCAGGCCCTGTCAGTGAGAAAAACCATAATGCCGCAAGGCCACCAAACAGGGCGTTATTGCGAAAAATCTGCCGCGCATTGACGGGATTCTCCGGTTGAAAATGGACGAGCTGCCAGACCAGCAGGCCTGAGATTACACACAAACCGGTAAAAAATCGCGCAGGATATTCTTCGGGTGCGCCGCAGAGTTCTCCAGCGACCGACAGGCCAAGCAGGCCGCAATCAAGCGCGGCAAAGGCATCCGCCGCGCGCGCGATGGCCACGCAATTACGCTCGTGCAAACCGGCGTGAAGTCCGCCGGGTGCGAGAACAGGATCAACCACCGGCCCTTGTAGTCGGCGAGCGTGCGTTCGCCCTGGGTGGTCGGTCCAAGGCGGTTGTTTTAGGTTGTTGAGCTGGGTCAAGTCAGGGAGAGTTGGCAGCGAGATGAAATCGGTTTTGATCGTGGGTGCGGGATTTGCGGGGGCGGTGCTGGCGGAGCGTTTGGCTTCGCAAGCAGGGATTCGTTCCGTGGTGGTGGATCGACGTTCGCACATAGGGGGGAATGCCCACGATCATTACGACAAGGCAGGGGTTTTGATTCACAGTTACGGACCCCATTACTTCCGCACCAATGCTCCGCGCATCCGTGAGTATCTGAGTCAATTCACCGAATGGCATGAGGTGGAGTATCAGATTCTGAGCTGGGCGGAGGGAAGGTATTGGCAGTTTCCCATCAATCTGAACACTTTTGAACAATTGATCGGACGTGCCTCAACCCCGGAAGAAATGGAGAAAACCCTGGCAGAGTGGAGAGTGGAGCTGGACAACCCGCAAAATTCGGAAGAAGTCATCGTCTCACAGGTGGGATGGAAACTTTACGAGATGTTTTTTAAAAACTACACGCAAAAACAATGGAAGCGGGACCCGAAGGAGCTGGATGCGAGCGTCTGTGGTCGGATTCCAATCCGAACCAATCGCGACAACCGCTATCTCTCCGAGCAATTTCAAGCCTTGCCCAAAGAAGGTTACACACGGATGTTTGAAAGGATTCTGGATCATCCTCTGATTGAGTTGAGGCTGAATACGGACTACCGTGCCTTGGCTGGGCGCGAGACCTACGATCACATGATCTATACCGGGGCGATTGATGAATACTTTGACTGTTGTTTCGGGCCTTTACCCTATCGCTCGCTCCGTTTTGAGCCAGAAACGCTGGAGCAGGAATGGTTTCAGCCCGTGATGCAGGTGAATTACCCGAACGAGGAGGCCTTCACCCGGATTGTGGAAATCAAACATGCCACCGGACAAAAACACCCTCACACCACGATTGTCCGGGAGTATCCGGAAGATTACGGCCCAGGTAAGGAGGCTTACTATCCCATCCCGGCACCGGACGCCAAGGCTCTGTATGAGCGTTATCGCGAGCTGGCGCAAAAGGAAAGAAAGGTAAGTTTTGTCGGGCGACTGGCCACCTACCGTTATTACAACATGGACCAGGTCATCGGGATGGCACTGGCGGAATTTGATCGTTTGATGAAGGTGGATAACCCGCCCCAGCCCCCCCTGGATGGTGCTGGGTAAAGAGACCGAGAGTGGGGGTGGAAGCGAAGTTGCGGTTTGCAAACCTTTGGCTTCGGATTAGGGTTCCCTATGCCCGGTAATACATTGCGCGATTTGGAACAGGCCCACTCGGCTCTCGAGCGGTTCATTCAAGAGCATTTTTCGCGGCAAAAGGAGCGGTTTCATTACGGGGACTGGTTTGAACCACTTTACTTTGACCTTTGTGAATATACGGGGCGCAAAGGTAAGAGAATTCGACCCTTGATGCTCATGCTGAGTTATCGCGCTTTCCAAGGGGACAGAGCCTTGACGGACCCTTCCCTGCTGCGTTGTGCCACGGCCTTGGAATTGTTACACACCTTTGTGTTGATGCATGACGATGTGATTGATCGTTCCGAGAAGCGTCGTGGCTTGCCGACCTTTCATAAATTGTGCGCCGGGCGTCTGGCGATATCGGAAGATCGCGATCGGATTGGGGAAAATATTGCGATGGTGATGGGGGACATTGTTTACGCCATGGCCATCCAAACCCTGCATGAGTCCGATTTCCCCCCTGCGATCAAGGACCGCGTCATGAGTGAATTTTTGCAATACACGGTGGATACGGGTAGCGGGGAGATTCTGGATATTCTCTTGGGCTGTCAGGATGTGGCCCGGGTGAAGCAGGAACAAATCGAAGAGATGTATCATCTGAAGACCACACGCTACACCTTCGAAGCACCGTGTTTGATGGGGGCATTGTTGGCCGGAGCCACAGCGGAGAAGCTGGAGGGATTAAAAGCTATCACCACACCGCTGGGCCTGGCCTTTCAGATCCAGAATGATCTGATCGAATACAAAGCCATGAACCCGCTTGAGCCGCAGGGTTCCTGTGATCTTTTGGAAGGGAAAAAGACGTTGTTGTTGAAGGAGGCTTTTTTGGCTCTGGACGATGTGGAAAGATCTTTCCTACAGATGTGTCTGAGTTCCATGGCCAAGCGTGAGTCTGCGTTGTTGAAGATTCAGGAATTGGTGGACAAGTCCGGGGCGGTGCAGTTGTTGGAGCAACGCTGCGGTCAGTTGTTTGCCAAGTCTGAATCGATGATTGATACGGGGATATTCAGCGCAGTGGAAGCGGAGTCCCTGCATGGGCTGTTGGCTACGGTTCGTCAGCAGGTGCGCCAAGTGGCATGAGTTCTGGATTAAAGCGGACAGATCAGGTAAATCCTTTCCCATGAACGTTCTCAAGGGGATCGAACTCAAGATGCGCAAAGAGGGTCTCAGTCAGGAGGCCATCCATGCCTTCAGACACAATTATTTGCAACTGATCGAGGGGCAGACGGGTTTGGTTTCCGAGTCGGAACTGGAGCCGGTGGTGGCCTTACCGGATTACGACAGCATCCGATCCGGGCAAGCGGCGGACGCGGTGCTGTTGGCCCAGGCCGCTGTGCTCAAACTGAATGGTGGATTGGGCACGAGCATGGGTCTGGATCGGGCCAAATCTCTGCTGGTGATCAAGGATGGGTTGACCTTTCTGGATTTGTTGGCGAAGCAGATTCTGCATCAACGGAAACGTTACGCTTGCGCGATTCCTTTTTGTTTGATGAACAGTTTCAGCACCCAGGCGGATACTTTGGATTATCTTGCGCGATATCCTGATTTGGCGGGAAATCTTCCTCTGGATTTTGTGCAATCCAAAGTTCCCAAGCTGGATGCCCGCAGCTTTGAGCCGATTTCCTGGCCTCAAAATGAAGCGTTGGAGTGGTGCCCGCCCGGTCATGGTGATTTGTATCCTTCTTTGGTATCGACCGGCTTGCTGGATCGTTTTTTGGAGCAGGGCATCCGTTATCTTTTCGTGTCCAATGCGGACAATCTGGGGGCCAGTTTGGACCCGGAGATTTTGCGTTATTTTGCAGAATCCGCCTTTCCCTTCATGATGGAGGTGGCGGAGAGAACGGAGGCGGACCGGAAGGGGGGGCATCTGGCCTTGCGCCGATCCAATGGGCGTTTCCTGCTGCGGGAGTCGGCCCAGTGCCCGACAGAAGATGAACCTCATTTCCAGAACATCGAGAGGCACCGTTATTTTAACACCAACAATCTTTGGATTGATTTGGAATCTCTGCGGGAACGACTGGATGAAGAGGGTGGTCTGCTGCCTTTGCCCCTGATTCGCAATGCCAAGACAGTGGACCCCAGAGATGCAGCATCGACCAAGGTGTATCAACTGGAGACGGCGATGGGATCTGCCATAGAGGTTTTTCCGGGAGCTTCGGCACTGGTGGTGCCACGCAGTCGTTTTGCTCCGGTCAAGACCACATCGGATCTTCTGGTCCTGCGCTCGGATGCCTACGAAATCAGGGAAGACTGGACCCTGCAAAAATCTGAGGACTGCGCTATGCCGCCCAAGGTCAGCTTGGATGAGAGGCATTACAAAAAAGTGAACGACTTTGAAGCCTGTTTTGCCGCCGGGGTTCCTTCCATCAAGGCTTGTAAGAGCCTTGAAATCCGTGGGGCGCTTGTTTTTGAAAAAGCGGTGCGCTGTGTGGGGAAAGTGAGTTTTCAGAGGGAAGGAGAGGGGCCGGGCTGCGTCAAATCAGGGGTTTATGAAGGTGTCGTCAAAGTTTGAGTTTGAGAAGCGTTGATCCCAAAAGGATTGCTTGGCGGAGTGGGGGGGCTTAGCATCACAAGTTCCTATGGAAGAACTGAGTGAATTGTTGGAGATACGACGTGGCAAAGTAGAGAAGTTGCGGGAGTTGGGGGTGGATGCTTTTGGTGGAGGCGCATCCAGTTTTGCGGATAAAGCCAGATCCCAGCAGATTTTGAATGCTTACGAGGAAGGGAAGATCGTTCGTTTCGCCGGACGTGTCATTTCCCACCGGGACATGGGTAAAAGTCATTTTCTGCATTTGCAGGATGAGCTGGGCAAGTTGCAAATTTATGTGCCGATCAAGGGATTGACGGAAAAGGATCAGGAAGTTTTTAAGCTGATAGATTTGGGAGACTTCATTGGGGTGGAGGGTCATCTTTTCACGACCAAGACGGGCGAAAAAACCGTGCATGTGAGCAGCCTGAGTTTTCTGGGAAAGGCCTTGAAGCCTCTGCCGGGAAAGTGGCATGGACTAAGCGACACGGAGCAGCGTTATCGCCAGCGTTATCTGGACTTGATCTCCAATCCCGAGGTGAAGCAACAGTTGCGTCTGCGGAGTCTGATCACGCGGGAGATTCGCCGCTTTCTGGAGGACAAGGACTTTCTGGAAGTGGAGACACCGATGATGCAGGCCATACCGGGAGGGGCAGCGGCCCAACCATTTCTGACCCATCACAAGGCTTTGGGCATTCCTTTGTATCTGCGGATCGCGCCGGAGCTGTATTTGAAGAGGTTGTTGGTGGGTGGTTTTGAAAAAATCTTTGAATTAAACCGTAATTTCCGGAACGAAGGTATATCCCGCAAACACAATCCGGAATTCACCATGTTGGAGGCGTATTGGGCCTATGCGGATTTTGAGGCCATGTCCCTTTTGGTGGAGGAACTGATCACGCATCTGGCACTCAAGTTTCAAGGCACGGAACGTTTGCATCATGTGCAGAAGGATGCAGAGGGGAATGTGATTTCGGAAAAAGTGATTGATTTGAGCCGACCTTGGAAGCGAAGAAGGTATGAGGACTGCATCAAGGATGTGGCGGGAGAGGACTGGTTTGCTTTGACGGCGGAACAGAGACGGGAGAGGGCGGAAAAGCTGGGAGTGGAGTTGGGGGCGGACTTGGAAGATTTTGAGGTGAGCAACCAGGTATTTGAAAAACTGGTGGAAGCCAAGGCCATGAATCCGCTTTTCGTAACGCATTTGCCCAAGGAACTGGTGCCGCTGGCCCGACAGAACCGGGAGAACCCGGATTTGGTGGACGTGTATGAACTGATCATCAACGGCCAAGAAATTTCACCGGGCTACAGTGAATTGAATGATCCGCTGGTGCAACGGCAGCGGCTGGAAAATCAGGCCGGGGAGGAAACGCAAAAGTTGGATGAAGATTTTCTGACCGCTTTGGAACATGGAATGCCTCCGGCGGGAGGAATCGGGATCGGGATCGACCGGCTGGTTATGATGTTGACCGGAGCGGAATCGATACGGGATGTGATTCTTTTCCTTTGATGAAGCCGAGAGACTGAATCAGAGCGGGATCCGTGGAACGATGTTGTGAAAGATGATGAGGAACTGATTTTTGAATACAAGGATCCCATGCCGGCGGGCATGACCAATGCGTATTGGTTCCAGGTCTTCAACAGCATGTCTTTCAGCATCGTTTTGGGTTTACCCATGCTCCTTTATTTCCGTGGCCTGGGCGCGAGCGGGACGATCCTGGGTGTGTTGAGTTCGCTCACGCCGCTTTTGACCATTTTGCAAATTCCTGCGGCGCGATTTGTGGAGCGGACCGGGTATCAGAAATTTGTGTTGCGCGGTTGGAGTCTGCGCAGTGTGTTCATTGTGGGAATGATGGCTGTGCCTCTGTTGCCGGGCAACATGAGTAATGAGTCACGCATGATGTGGATGCTGTTTTTTTTATTTTGTTTCAACGCGAGTCGGGGATTTTATTCCTGCGGATTTTTGCCCTGGATGAGTGAACTGGTGCCGGAGTCCGTGCGTGGTCGTTATGTTTCCACCGATCAGATGTGCAGTTTGGCCTCGATCGTGGGAACTTCCCTGTTAGTGGCTTTGATTTTGGGCGTGGCGGATAAAAACACGGGGTTCAGCCTGGTCTTTGGCATCAGCTTCATGGCCGCAGTGACCGGACTTTTTTTTCTCAGGAAGATTCCAGATGTGCCCGTGACGGGAGGATCTTCCAGCGGACAGCCAGTGCCCTGGGGTGCCATGCTGGGTTACGCACCATTTCGACGTTTTCTGGTTTTTAACGCTTTGTTGATGGTGGCTTGGGCGGGGGGAGGAGTGATCAGTGTGCCCATGGTGCGGGATCACTTCGGTCTGGAGGATTCCAAGTTCATGTTGCTCAATGCGGCCTGGGGAGTGTTTTTTCTGCTGGGCGCTTATTTGTCGCGGAAGACCCTGGATCGGGTGGGGAGCAAACCGATTTTGCATTTGGCCCTGCTGTTGCAACTGCTGCACTTTGCCGGCTGGGCGGTGGTCTCGAGTCGGATTTTGCCTTTTAATTTTTGGACGATCACCTTCCAACAGGCAACCTGGGGGGCTGGGCTTTGCCTTGTTTCAAGTGGCCAACATCCGTCTGGTCATGGCGCTGGTGCCGAGCATGGGACGGAGCCATTTTTTTGCCATATTCAGCGTGAGCAACAGCCTGGTGGCGGGGTTATTTCCCATTTTTTGGGGTATCAGTTTTGATGCCCTGGTCTGGCTGCATCAAGGTTGGGGAGCTTGGGAGTGGAACGTCTTCAGTGTGGTTTATTTGGTTTTGGCCGGGATCGCGGGTTTGGCATTGGCCGCGCTGAGCCGTGTGCCGGAGACCCGGGCCATGACAACCCAGCAGTTTTATCATGAGTTGTTTATGGAGACTCCTGTGCGGGCCCTTTCGCGTTTGCTGGGCCGGAGGCCGGTTTGACCCGGACCCTGCGGGGAGACGGAGAGACGTTATGTTAAAAAAATGGTTCCGACAAACTTTGGCCCCACATTGGGGCCCCTGGTTGGCCGCCCAACTGGTCAAGGGCTTGGGCAAAACCTTGAGAGTGGAGCTGGTCGATCCGCATGGCCTTTTGGATGTGGATCAGGCCCAACCTTATGTTTTTGCATTTTGGCACAATCGACTTTTGATGATGCCGTTTTTTTATCGCCGCTATTTGCCGGGTCGGAAATTGACTGTGATGATGAGCATGAGTCGGGACGGACAAATCACTTCGCGCATGGCGTCGTATTTCAACGTGGAAGCGGCGAGGGGTTCCTCCTCGCGTGAGGGTCTGAAAGCATTTGTCACCATGGCGCGGAGGTTGAGGCAGGAGGGGAGTGATGTGGGGATCACGCCGGACGGGCCGCGGGGGCCTCTGTATTCTGTGCATACCGGAATCTTACAATTGGCGGAAGCGGGGTCGGTGCCGATCACGCCGGTGACTTGTCATTATGAGCACAAATGGGAAATTCGGAGCTGGGACCGTTTTCAAATTCCCAAACCTTTCAGTAAATGTCAGTTGGTTCTGGGGGAACCTGTTCCGGTGAAGAAGGGGGCGACGGCGGAGGAGTTGGAGGAGGCGGGCAAGCGCTTGAAGGAGGTCTTGGGAACCTGATCAGAGGACGCCTGTGAGCTTCAGAACGATGAAGATGCCCACGGCAATGACGCAAATGCCTACCGTGACACCGACGATGATCATCATTTTTTTGTCGTCGGCCTGTCCGGTTTGCATGACCTGAATATTGGTCGGTGCGGTGGTGGAGTTTTTATCCACCAGACGACGTTTGGCGTCTTCGAGCTGCTCGACCAATTCGTTGTAGGACTGGAAGCGTTCTTCGGGATAACGGGCCATGGCTTTGGCGATGGCATATACAGTTTGGTCGGAGACGTAGGGTGCGTAGGTTTTGAGCGGGAGAGGTTGGGAATTGAGGTGTTTGGCGGCAACCAACTCGGCGGTGTTAGCGTCGAAGGGGGGACGTCCGGCGATGGCGTGGTAGAGAGAAACACCGAGGGAATACATGTCGCTGCGGAAGTCTTCCGGTTTGTATTCGAGACGTTCCGGGGAGACGTAATAGGGAGTGCCCCAGATTTCACCCCCGACCTGCTCGGCGGTTTCACGGGTGACGGCGAGACCGAAATCCACAACCTTGGGGGTGCGGTCCTGACCAAAAAGAATGTTGCCCGGTTTGATATCGCGGTGGATCAGGCCACCACGTTGGAGGGCGAAGTTGAGACCGTTAGCGACGGCGATGCCGACATCCAGCACCTCAATTTCGGAGAGTTTCTTTTTGCTGAGAATATCGTCATCCAGAGTGAGATGGCCGATGTACTCCATCACGAGGTAATACTGGTTATCGAATTCTCCAAAGGCGTAAACGTGAACAATGTTGGGGTGGGTGAGGGAGGCGGTGATTTCCACTTCATGCAGGAAGTTGGTGATGTATTTGCGATCGGCGGTGAGTTCGCGTTTGAGCACTTTGATGGCAACGACGCGGTCCAGATTGGTGTCGGTGGCCTGGTAAACGGATCCCATGCCGCCTTCTCCGACCATTTTTTCCAGGCGATAATGATCGAAATCGCGCCAAGTGGAGAAGGTGTGCTGGCAGGCGGGACAAATGATGGAAGTTCCGACAGGCAAATCGGAAGTGTCTATCAATTGCTGACAGGAGGGGCAACTGAGCATGTTGGGATTGGTTTCGTTCACGAGTAGCCTGGGTTCCGTTAACTGCAATCTGTATGTAATGCAGTCTGTTCATCAGGGCAAGACAATATGGTGTTAGAGGTTTGGGCTGAGCACGGTCCAGTTGAGATCATGCCAGGAGTGGTTTTGTCCGGGCATGGCGCTGTCCCGTTGAATCATGGCCAGCGCGCAGCTTCCTCCATGTTTAGGGGATGGATGGTAACTGGTCACCTGGCCGATAATTTTTTCACCTTTTAGAATCGTGCCGGGCAAGGTGGGTGGATGGATCGGGGTGCTTGGACTATGCAGGAGGCAGAGTTTTCGATTCACGTGTCCGATGCTTTTGATGCGGGCAATGACTTCCTGGCCGATGTAGCAGCCCTTCGAGTAGCTCAAGCCGCTGAAGGCTTCAAAGGGCAGCTCGGGAACGAGGTTGTTTTCGTTCATATCGACACCCCAACGAGGTAGGCCGTGTTCGATCCGCAAGGTTTCCGTCACACTGGAATCGGTGTTCAAGGGAGGGAGAGATGCGCCCGCGGGTAGCCAGAGATCATAAGCTGAGAGACCCAGGCGTTTGGAGGCAAAACAAAAGTCTCCGGAGGCAGGTGTCAGCGTATGAACGAGGCTCCAGGATTGGCTTAGATCTTCGATCAGGACATCATCTGAGATGATATATTTTGAGAGGCGCTGGAGGAGAGTGTCGGCCAGACCCGGCTCGAGATCGACATAAAAGGCGTCAGCGGCGGCGGCAATATGAAGGTCGCCGATGAGTTTTCCTTTGGGATTGGGCACGGCTGTCCACAGGCTTTGCCCGACGGAGAGGCGGCTGATGTCGGCGGTGGTTTGGCCGTTGAGGTAACGGACCCGATCCTGCCCGGTGATTTTCCATTTGCATCGATGCGAAAAATCCAGGCTAAGGGTTCCGTTGAGAACGAGAGAGTAGGCATCCTGAGACATGGAAGTAGGTTAATGGTCCGGCGATGAAAAGCCAGAACTGGAAGCGTTGGCTTGGATGGAAACTTCATCGTTTGAAATTTTTTGGTGGATTTTTTTCATCCTGCGGGGTTGCTTTTTTGAGAGAGACGCCCATTCTCATGCCATATGGCTAGCGCAAACATTGTTGAATTGTCAGGGTCCAACTTTACGGACAAGGTTTTGAACGCCCAAGGATTGGTTTTGGTTGATTTTTGGGCGGAGTGGTGTGGTCCCTGCAAAATGATCGCCCCGCTTCTTGATCAAATCGCCGACGCCAATGTGGGCAAGGTGCAGATTGGAAAGGTGGATGTGGATAAGAACCCGGAGCTGTCCTCCCAGTTCAATATCCGGGCCATCCCGACTTTGCTTGTTTTTGAGGGGGGCAAGGTCAAGGATCAGATCGTGGGAATGACTTCGAAGGCGGCACTTGAGCAGAAGCTTGGTCTGGCTTGAGAGTTCAGACTTTCCGGTAATTATCCAAGCACCTTTGTGTCCCACCCGAAGCCCAAGACTCTCCTCTGGTTTGGAAGCCACACGGATTCATTTCTGACGGAAGATCATCTGGATAAGCTTCGAAACCTGGTGGACTTGGTCATTCCGACCCGATTTGACCATGAAAGCTTTCTGAGCCACATCGCAGAGGCGGAGCTGGTGATTTCCACGTGGGGGTTTCCCCGTCTGGATCAGGAAATACTAAGCCGGGCACCACAGCTCAAGGCGGTTTTTTATGCGGCTGGAACTGTGAAGGGTTGGGTGACTCCTGCCGTTTGGGAGCGCAAACTCCATGTCACTTCTGCGGCTTCCAGTAACGCGGTTCCGGTTTGTCACTACACGGTTTCGATGATTTTGTTGTCCTTGAAAAATGTGTTGCCCATGACACGAACCTTTCAGGATCAAGGTCGCAAGGCTTGGGACCGAGGCCGTTATGCCATCACCGGAGCGGGAAGCCATTCCCGCATTGGCATCATCGGCGCGAGTAAGGTTGGCCGCTTGGTCATGGCGGAAATGAAACGGCTGGGGTTGGAGATGTTGGTTTTTGATCCTTACCTCAGTGCGGAGGCCGCCCGTAAGCTGGGGGCAGGAAAAGTTGAGCTGAATGAGTTGTTAAGCCAATCCGACATCATCAGCATACATGCGCCCCGGACGGAGGAGACCCATCATTTATTGAATACTTCCAACCTGGGGTTGATCAAAAAAGGGGCGACCCTGATCAACACGGCCAGGGGTGATTTGATTGATGAGACGGCCTTGGTAGTTGAACTGCGCAAGGGGGAATGGACGGCGGTGCTGGACGTGACCGAGCCGGAGCCCCCGCTGGAGGGCAGTGAGTTGTATCGTTTACCCAACTGTTTTCTGACTCCGCACGTGGCGGGTTCCCTTGGTTATGAATGCCGGCTCATGGCAACGCAGGCCATTGAGGAACTGGAGCTTTATCTTTCCGGTCAACCTGCGCTTGAGCAGGTGCGGGAGCAGGATTTGCGGATCATGGCTTGAGCGATCCGGGAAACTTCGGATCCAAGGGCTTGAGACGGAACTTTACCGGACTTCTTCCACAATGGCTGTGAAAAGCCCGGCTGAAATGCGCCAGAGTTTGGAAACCACATTGTTGGGCAATTGCGCTGATGCTGAGTTTCGAACAGAGCAGAAGGTATTTGGCCCGTTCCATGCGAAGGCGACGCAACTCATCCATGATGCTGCTTCCTGTTTGTTTGCGATAGATTCTGGCCAAGTGCTCTTCTGAACGGTTTAATCGTTGGGCGATGCCGCCCAGAGTGAGTGGTTGATCCAGTTGAGTTTCCAAAATGGTTTGAATATCCCGACAGCTCAGATGTTGAGGATCCTGGTGAAGTGGTGTCTGGGTCTTGAGTTTGTTCTCCAGACTCCGCACCAATTCCAGCAAGACCAATTGGGAGAGTGCGGCCACACGCAGTCGGCTGTCCAAACGTTGTTGCTTAAGCTCAATCTGCATCTCAAACATCAGATAAGCCAGAATGGAGGACCCGTGTGGGGTAAAGACGCCGTAGGAGGGCAGCAGAGAGAGGGTGGAAGAGAGTTGGTTCTCCGGCTCAGTTTGCCGGGCCGCCTTCAGACTGCGTGGAGAAAAGGTCAGGCGCAAAACATGAAAATATCCGGGGAGCTGAGCTTGGGGGGTGCTGTAAAAATGTTCTGTCTCCCCCATATTCAGAAGAATCTGGCCTGCTTTCAAAGGTCTGGGTTTCTCTTGGTCAAAGCGATGGGATATTCTGCTTTCCAGAACAAAAACCACTTTGGGGAAATGGTTGGTCACGGCGCGCTCTTCCCCGGCTTTGAGTGCCACCCGACGTTCCTCCAGAAAGAGAAAAGGTTCGGGCAATCGATCCAGGTAGGTGAGTGCCGCTTCGAACATCCCTCAAGCATATCAAGAACAGACAAGTGGAATCAAGCACAGCCAACGACAATCAAAGTCCAGTCAGTAGAATCGTGTCATGGTTGCAAAAGCTTACTCAGTGATTGACACGGATGTTCACCAAACCTGGCCGGGAGATGAGGTGCAACAGCGTTTGCCGGAAGCCTTCCGTCAGCCGGGCTGGGCCGTTCCAGCCAATCTACTTCCGAGTCCGATTGGAGTTTTACGAGGAGATGCGGTTCCCGATCAGGGACAGCCAGGTTCCTGTCCCCGAAAGATGATCGAACAACATTTGGAACCGAACGGAATAGAAAAAGTGATTCTGACAGGGTCGGGGGTCTTGGGTCTGGGAGTGCATCCCAACGTGTATTATGCGGCGGCTCTGGCCCGGGCTTACAATGAGGCTCTGGTGGAGACCTGGTTGCAGGCAGATGAGCGATTTTATGGTTCCATTTTGATCACCCCTCAGGATCCCGAAAATGCGGTCAAGGAAATCGAGCGGTGGGCCGGACATCCCAGAATGAAGCAGGTATTGATGTGCAGCGGGGCCAGAATCCCTTTCGGACAAAAGTTTTACTGGCCGATCTACGAGGCGGCCAGCGCCTGTGGCTTACCAGTGGCCACACATCCAGGAACGGAAGATCGTGGCATCGCCAACGGGTTTGCGGCGGGCGACCCCACAACCTACTTGGAGTGGCACACCAACATCCCGCAAAATTACATGGGGCATGTGGTCAGTCTGCTTTGTGAGGGGGTTTTCGAAAAGTTTCCCCGCTTACGTTTCGTCTGCATTGAGGGCGGGCTGGCTTGGATTCCGCATGTGCTCTGGCGTTTGGATAAAAATTGGAAGGCCTTACGTTCCAGCGTTCCCTGGGTCAAAAAGTTGCCGAGCGAGTATGTGTGGGATCATGTTCGATTCACCACCCAGCCGATTGAGGAGCCAGCCAACTCCAAGCATCTTGAGGCGATATTGGAAATGATCCATGCGGAGCGGACGGTCATGTTTTCCTCGGATTATCCGCATTGGGACAATGATTCTCCGCGGCACGGTCTGCCACGTTTGGGTGAAGATTTGGCGCAGCGGATTTTTTATGGAAATGCGGCTGAGTTGTATGGTTTTGATCCGAAGCCTGCGGCTTGAGTTCGTGGACAAACGCGTATGCCTGTAAAACATGTGGTTTGTAAGCAACAGGATCTGCCTCCGGGAGGACGCATTCTGGTGCAGATCGGAAACAAATCGATCGGGGTCTTTAACGTAAAGGGAGATTACTTCGCGCTGCTGAACGTGTGTCCCCATCAGTTCGCTCCCTTGTGTCAGGGGACTATTTGTGGAATCAATGAGCCTTCGGAGGTGGGTGAGTTTAAATTTGTGCGGAGCGGGGAAATCATCCGCTGTCCCTGGCATGGTTGGGAGTTTGATATCAAAAAGCGGCCGCAGTATTTTTAATCCTCACCGGGTTCGCACGGCGACGTATCGGGTATCTGTGGAAGATTCTGACGATCCTGGAGTGGAAACTTATCCGGTCACCTTGCAGGGAAAAGACGTGGTGGTGGAAATTTGAGTCTGCTGCTGTCGGTTGAAAAAACTGTTTCCCAATAACCTTGTCCCCTGAGGATTGCGTAGTCAGTATCGGGGGCTAACTTATTGGATCAACCTGATGCGCCTTAGTTTGGTTACTGAAACCTTTGCCCCGGATGTCAACGGAGTCGCCATGACGCTCCAGAGATTGTGCGGGGAGTTGGGGCGTCGCGGTCATGATGTGGAAGTGATCCGGCCCAAGGTGGACGACGAGTCCTATCAAATCACAGGTAGATGGCGGGAACTGCCGGTGCGGGGTTGGAGGATTCCCAATTATCCTGAAGCCAAGATGGGCTTGGTGGGAGCAGGATACCTGCGCCGACACTGGGGGAGGAATCGTCCAGATCTCATCCACATCGCCACGGAGGGACTGCTGGGTTATGCCGCTTTACGGGCGGCCAAGTCTTTGCAGATTCCGGTGATTGCCAGCTTCCACACCAATTTTCATCATTACACCGAACATTATGGAGTTCCTTGGTTGAGGGGAGCTATGGAGGCTTACCTGCGCTGGTTTCATAATCAGGCTCGTTGCAATTTGGTGCCGGACCAGACCTTGATGCTTGAATTGGAGCAGGTGGGATTTCGGAATAATCGTCATTTCGGACGTGGGGTGGACACGACTCTGTTTGATCCGCAGAAAAGGGATTCAGGATTGCGTGAAAGCTGGGGTGCGGGAGAAACAGACCTGGTTTTGGTCCATGTCAGTCGGGTGGCGGCGGAGAAAAACACGGCGTTTGTGCTGGATCTTTATCGCAAGTTACGGAAGCAAAATCCTGGCCTACGCTGTGTGGTGGTGGGAGACGGGCCCTTGCGTGGACGTTTGCAGCGGGATTATCCCGAGGTTCACTTCGCCGGATTCCGTTTCGGCGAGGACTTGGCCCGTCATTATGCATCGGGGGATTTGTTTTATTTTGCGAGTGAGACGGAGACTTTCGGAAATGTGGTGACGGAGGCCATGGCCAGCGGTCTGGCTGTGCTGACTTATGATTATGCCGCAGCGCGACAGATGATCACGCATGGGTTGGATGGACTGAAGGTGGAGTTGGGGGAGGCGGAGAATTTTATCCGTTTGGGAATGGAATTGACCCAAAGCGCGGAGAGCGAGCGTCGCAAAGCCCTGGGTTCTTCCGCCCGAGCCAAGGCTTTGACACTGCCCTGGAGCGGAGTGGTGGATCGTTACGAGGAGATCATTCTTGAGGCACTGATTTCGGGACAGAGGGAAGTAGAAGGGGTGCCGGTTCCGATTCCCAGTGCTTGATGGTCTTCGCCTGATGGCTGGCACGTTTGACGGTGGGAAAGAGGGCGGGTATGACCACCAAAAGGGCGAGCACACCCAGAAAAAGGATCCAAACCAACTCCCCAAGGCTGAAACCCGAGTTCTGGGTTTGCCTGGGAAGAGGGAAGCGTTCCATTCCTGCAAGTTAGCACTCTCCCTATTTTTCGTCAGGGTAAAAAACGTTGTGCAACTTTTTTGCAGGCCGGAAGTTCAATAGTTTCCAACCTCAACCAAGGAAAGCATGAAACAAATCAAACAACCCTTATTTTTATCCCTTATTCTGGCCCTGAGCCTGCCTCTGGCCGGTCTCATGGCCGAGACACCCCCCGCGGCACCCGGTGCTGACAAGCCCCCTAAAAAGGAAAAGACGGGAGAGCACAAGGATCGCATTGAGCAAATGAAGACGGATTTGGGTCTCAGCGATGAGCAAGTGACCAAAATCAAAGCCATCATGGAAGAGGAAAAGGGCTCCTTCAAAGCGCTGCGCGACGACACCACCCTCTCGAAAGAAGACAAGAAGGCCAAGATGATGGAGCTAAGAAAATCTCAAGGTGACAAAATCAAAGCCGTCCTGACGCCGGAACAGCAGATTAAATTTGAAGAAAAAATGAAAGAGCGTGGAGACAAGCTCAAAGACAAGGTGAAGGAAAAGAAGGCTAACGCGCCGACCACCTGATTGAAATCTGAACCACCCCAAACAAAGCCCGCCTGGTCATCCAGGCGGCTTTTGGTGTGAATGACTTGTAAGTGCTGACTGGACGCTAGGGACAGGTTGGCTAAAAAGGAGAGGTGAACTCGAACTCGCTACACTTTGAACCTCCCAAACCTTCCGAGATGATTTTTGTCCTCAATCAGGACAGCTCCGCGACTTCAGAAAAATGGAGCATGACCTGGGTGGCAGATTTTGTGGAACCTACCTTGAACGGATGTTTTAAGGTGACGGACAAGTCAGGTCGCTCACGCATTGTCAAACGCTTCAAAAGCAAAGACAAAGGAATGCTCAAAGCGTGGAAGGCCATGACCTGAGAAATCATTTGGGCCAGAACAGGAAGAGATCGAGAAAGATGTGGGAGAGGATCAAGGGCCAAAGTTTTCTAGAGACAGAAAAAGCGGCACCCCAGATCAGGCCCAAAACAAAAGTTTGAATCAATTGCAGCGGCCCTTGGCACCAGTGGATCCCGGCAAACACCAACGCCGCCAAGACCACGGCGACCCAGCGTGGCAGAGCCCGCGATTCCAACCAAGGAATCAGTGTCCCCCGAAAAACGAGTTCCTCCACCACACCAGCGGAGAGGCTGGCATAAATCAGGATCAACCATTTCCAGGGCAGTTCGCTGGGGAAGTCGTAACCAAACCAAAGAAAGGCTTCCCACTCGGGTTGATATTGCAGGAGCAGCAAGCGGAGGCACCAACCCACAATGAATAATTGGCCCGCCAGCACGAGGGAATAAATCCAGTCCCAGAGATGAGGACGATCCCGCAAGCCGAGAGTTTCCCAAGTGAACCAAGCCCGCCGAAATCCCGTATAATAAAATAGCAAAGGCCCGACCACAAAAACCAGCAGGTCCTGACTCCAAAGCAGAATTTGGCGATAAGGCAAAACCCGCATGGAATCGGGATGCAGGCTGGCCAGGGTTTGTCCGATCCAAGGCAGGCGATAATAGAAATAAGCGAGAGTTTCGGTGGGGAGGAGAGCAATTTTCAGGAAAACGATGGCAAGATCGTTCAGGAAAAACGGCAGCAGCAGGAGGCCAAAGGCAGCTGGAGGAATCCTCATGGGTGCGATCATGGAAGACTCGCCATGCTTGGCAACAGGAATAGAGGATTCTGGTGAAGGCTCCCGATGGGGGCTCTTTTAAACGGCGTGGTGGGCTTTGTTGAGGTAGATGAGTTGTCGGTGCCAAGGCAGGGAGCGATGTTGGAAGCTGGGCCAATGGGCGCGTTGGGCGAGGGAGCGGAGTTCCGGGGCGGTGAAGGAGCGGCGGACGGAGAGGAGGGCGTCGTGGCGGGTCATGGGGTGGCGGAGCCAGAGGTGAACCAACAACCAAACACCAGCGTAACCAAGGGAGGAACGTTCCAGATCGGTCACGAAGACCCAGCGTCGGCTCACCCGCAGGAGTTCGCGCAGGATGAGTACGGCATCGTCATCGGAAAAGTGGTGCAGGGCGAGTTGGCAGGTGACGACATCCATGCTGTGGTCGGGGAAGGGAAGTTGTTTGATATCGCCCTGTTGC
This sequence comes from Blastochloris sp., assembly GCA_012031345.1. Lineage (GTDB taxonomy): Bacteria > Verrucomicrobiota > Verrucomicrobiia > Methylacidiphilales > JAAUTS01 > JAAUTS01. Next base: position 17,657 of record JAAUTS010000041.1, read on the forward strand.
CAGGAGAGGTTAGGCAGATGATGGCGTTGACGTGCGTAGTCGAGGGTCTGGGGGTGGAGGTCGAGGCCGATCACTTTTCCCTGGGGATGGGAAGTGGCGAGGAGGGCACTGAGATCGCCCGCACCGCAGGCGCAGTCGATGAAGGACTGGGCAGGGTCGGCGTCGGTCTGGATGGTTCGAGAGATGAGGCGGGTGGCGTGGCGTCCGCCGAAGAAGCGGTTGATGGTTTCGAGGTTGTGGAGGTCTTGGGCGAGATCCTGGGGGTCCAGGTTGGGCTGGTCCATCTGTTCGGGTTGGTCGGGGGAGAAGGAGCGGTGTGGGAGTCTGGCCAGCATGGGAGGAGTTTAAGGCAGGGTTGGGCCGGGGACAATGGGAGTTTGAGAAAGTTGGGTTGGATGGGATGGGGTTGATTGAAAGCTGTATGGGGCTGGAATGAAGATTAGGCTCGTTCCTGGGAAGTAAGTCCCTAGCGTGACTTGGATGAAACCTGTGCTGGCCATTGTAGGACGTCCCAATGTGGGGAAATCCGCGTTATTTAACCGGATTTGTGGCAAGCAGATTGCGTTGGTTTATGATCGTCCGGGGGTGACACGGGATCGTCTGAGCATGGAAACGGAGTGGGAGGGGAAGCCGTTTACGTTGATTGATACGGGTGGGGTGGGCTTGGATGATGAATCTGGATTTGAGGAGGCGATTCAACGGGAGGTGAACATCGCGTTGGAGACGGCCACGGAGCTGCTTTTTGTGGTGGATGGCGCGAAGGGGTGCGTCCGCTGGATGCGGAGATCGCGGCGCGTTTGAGGAAGACGAACAAGCGGATTATTTTGGTGGTGAACAAGCTGGACACGGACAAGCAGATTCATGCGGAGACGGATTTTTCGCGTTTGGGTTTTTCAGAGATGTTCGGAGTGTCGGCAGCGCATGGTCGGGGGATGGATGTCTTGATGGAGACGGTGACGGAGTCTTGGCCTTTGGGGGAGGAGTTGGAGGCACGGGAGCGTGTGCAGAAAACGAGGGTGGCGATTGTGGGGCGTCCGAATGTGGGCAAGTCCTCGTTGTTAAATGCGTTGATCCGGGAAGATCGTTTGATTGTGAGTCCGGTGGCGGGGACGACGCGGGATGCGATTGACGTGGATTTTGAGTTGAACGGACGTGTGTTTCAGTTTGTGGACACAGCGGGGATGCGGAAGAAGGGGAAGGTGAAGGACGATCTGGAGCAGGCGATGGCTTCGCGCACGGCGCATTCCATCAACCGGGCGCATATTTGCATCCTGGTGATGGATGCGGCGGAAGGGATCGCGGTGCAGGAGAAAAAAATTGCGGCCTTGATCCAGGATGCGGAGAAGCCCTGCATTATCTTGATCAATAAGTGGGATCTTTCGGAAGCGGCGGAGAAGAAGCCGGGGCAGAAGGATCGGGATTTTCGCCATGTGTATGAGGAGGCGGTGCGGGAGGAGTTCTTTTTTCTGAGTCATGCGCCGATGGTTTTTGTCAGCGCGAAGGAGGGGCGCAATCTGGGGCAGCTGCTCAAGACTCTGGAGAAGGTGGCCAAGAACCGGACAGAGATGGTGCCGACGGGTCCTTTGAACCGGATTGTAAAAGCGATCAGCCAAAAACACACGGCGCCGATTCGGGCGGGGAAAGCGTTGAAGATTTATTATATCTCGCAGCAGCGGGAGGAGACGGGGACACCGACCTTGGTGGCCTTTATCAATGATCGGAAGTTGTGGACGGAGAGTTATCAGCGTTACCTGGAGCAGAGCATCCGCAAGCATCATCCCTGGGAGGGTTGTCCTTTGCGTTGGATTTTGAAAGATAAGAAAGAGGGGCCAGAAAGGAAGTCGGAGAGGAGACGTGGGCGCGGCTGATTTTGGATTTGGGTGGGTGCTGGGACACGGCAGGGTGGAGCTGAGGAGGTGGGCAATATAAATATCTGATCTGCAAATAGTTGCATTTCAACAAAAGTGAAGAAATCGGTTGCGTGGGCGAGGTTTTTTTGGGATTCTTAAATCTTATGTCAGATACCTACGATGCATCAAAACTTGGCAAATTAGAGGGGTTGGAAGCGGTTCGGAAAAAGCCGGGAATGTATATCGGGGGGACGGATGAGCGGGCTTTACATCATTGTGTGTCCGAGGTTTTGGATAACTCGGTGGACGAGCATCTGGCGGGGCACTGCGACAAGATTGATGTGACGATTCATGTGGATGGTTCGATTTCGATCCGCGACAACGGTCGTGGCATTCCGGTGGACATTCATCCTCAGTATAAGATTCCGGGCGTGGAGATGGTGCTGACGACCCTGCATTCCGGGGGGAAATACGGGCAGGGCGGTTATAAGTTTTCCGGGGGAACCCATGGCGTGGGAGCCAAGTGCGTGAATGCGGTTTCCGAGTGGTTTGAGGTGGAGGTGTATCGGGGAGGGCAGGTGCATCACATGGAGTTTCAGCGTGGGAAGACGATCAAGAAGCTGGAGGTGATCGGGAAAACCAAGGGGACGGGAACCCTGATCACGTTCAAGCCGGATGAGGAAATTTTCAAAGAAACGACTGAGTTCAAGGCGGACCGGATCGAAACCCGACTGCGGGAGCTGGCCTTCTTAAATTCCGGACTGAAATACATTTCTTGGATGAACGGCAGCAGAAGACGGAGCCGGATATCTTTTTTACAAGGACGGGGTGGAGGATTTCATCAAGCAGTTGAATAAGAACAAGGCGGTGGTTCACGCCAAGCCTGTGGTGGTGCGTAAGCAAACCACGGTCACAACCCCGGACAAGCCGGTGGAGATCCACATGGAATCGGTCATGCAGTATAATGACAGTTTCACCGACATGGTGCTTTGTTATACCAACACGGTGCACAATCCGGACGGGGGAACGCATTTGTCAGGCTTCCGCACGGCGCTGACCCGTTCCATCAACCAATACGCCAAGGCCAACAACATTCTCAAAGACAAGGACCCCGCGATTACGGGGGATGACGTGCGTGAGGGGTTGACGGCGGTGATTTCGATCAAGCACAGCGACCCGAAATTTGAGTCCCAGACCAAAGTGAAATTGATCTCGCCGGAGTGGACGGTATGGTGCTCGGCCACGTATGAGGGAT
>JAAUTS010000042.1 GCA_012031345.1 Blastochloris sp.
CTACATGCATAAAAAGGCATCGTAATGGGAGCCATGATTGGTCACAAAAACGCAGGGTTGATCGGGCGGAATATGGGTGGAGCCGGATACTTTCAGTTGGAAAAAAAGGCGCAGAACGCGGGCATAGAGGAAAAGAAACATTTTCCAAAAACAAAGTTCCAGAAGGCGAGGCATAGGTCGGAAGGGATCAGGGATGTCAGCTAGGTGCAGGCAGTGGGCGGATCAGGAGCATGAGTCCACCTTTGCAGCATCCGTTCAGGATTTCCATGTTTTTTGTTTCATGATTGTCCATTTCTGCTGACAACTTGAAAAAAAAGAGCAGTTTAAATTCCAGCGATCGAAATAAGGAAAAAAGCAGGTTAGGGTTTTGAAAAGAGGAAGCCATGGGTAGGAATGGGGGGAGAAAGATTTTAATTGTACATGAGGAGGGGATGGAACGTCAGGAAGAGTTTTATCTTTTGAACTTGATGCGGGTGCATTGGGAGAACTGGGGCTGTCAGCTTTTGGATGTGGAGGGTTTGGGCGGTTGGCCTGAAGCGGACGGAGTTTTTTTACATGTGGACCTTTCTCAACTTCCCTCGAATTACCAAAAGCAGGCGGAGCGTTATCATTTTCATTGGAATGCGGGGGCTTTGGATATTTGCAAGCGTCGGGTATGCGGGAATCTGGTGGAACCGGGGGACGGATATGATGGTCCGGTGGTTTTGAAAACCAATCTCAATCATGCAGGCCTGCCGGAGAACATGCAGAGGCGAAGACTCAAGCAGAGCAGGGAAAGCTCGGGGTGGAGGCGGTTATTGTCCTTGGCAGGAGGGTCGTTGGGTGGGAAAGAGGAGAAGCAGATCACGAAGAAGGATTACAGGATTTATGGACATATGCGGGAGGTGCCTGCCGAGTTTTTGCACAATGATGCCTGGGTATTGCAGACGTATTGTGTCGAGCCTTACGGGACAGAGGAGCATGCCCTGAGGGAATATTATTTTCTCGGTGAGGTTGAGTATTTGCGGATGGAAAAGAGCCCTGACCCCCTGTTTACCAGTGGTGAGTTGGTGGAGGGGCGAGCTGGCCCGGTCCATCCCGCGCTGAGGAAGCTGCGTCAGACCCTGGGTTTGGATTATGGGAAGATTGATTATGTGATGAGGCAGGGGGAGCCTTTTATTTTTGATGCAAACAAACCATTGGTCTGGGTGCGGGAGTTTCGGAGGGTGCACAAAAAACAGCCCGTTATCTGGCCGCCGGGCTGTTTCCAGAATGGCAAAATCTGCGGATTCCCTGTCCAGAGCCCGGGTCGGCAAGCCAGGTGGGATAACAAATAAACCATTGCACTCGCTGGGGGGGATTTCTAGGATTTCCGTCTGTGCCTTTGATGAATTGGAAACGCTATTGGGACATCATTCTTTACCGCACCTACGCGGAACTCAAGTCCGAGGCCCAGATGAACTACATGGGTTATGTCTGGTGGTTGCTGGAGCCACTTTTAAACACAGGCTTATTTTATGCCATTCTCATTTTGGTCATGCGTGAGTCGAGTGCCGGGGCTTTGTCATTTATTTTGGTCGGAGCCATCATCTGGCAATGGTTTCAAGGGGCGGTGATGCAATCGGTGGGCACGATATTGGATTCCGGCGCCATGTTGCGACTGGTGTATTTGCCCAAAATCATTCTGCCTATCATTTCGATTCTGGCCAGCACCTGGCGTTTTGCGTTCCTGTTCTTACTGCTGTTGCTCTGGATCATGATTTCGAAGTTTTCCCTGGCACCTGCCCTGCTGGCCATACCCATTCTTTTGTTGCTGCAATTTGCCGTCATTCTTGCCTTCAGTCTGCCGATTGCGGCGTTGATGCCCTATTTCCCTGACGCCCGGCTGGCTTTGGATATCAGTCTGCGTTCGTTGATGTTGATTTCCGGAATTTTTTATTCCGTGGAAGAATTCCAACAGAGGTTCACTTTTGGTTTTTCTCAACCCGATGGCGATCTTGGTGGATGCCTACCGCAGCGTATTGTTGGATGGAGCCTGGCCAGTCTGGTCCAGGCTTATCTATGTGGCTGTCCTGGCGGCTGGATGGATCGGGGCTTCTGTGTTGATTTATCGCAGGATTGATCTTTCCGTGGTCAAATCCATTCATCGTTAAAAAGAATGAAACCAATCATTGAGGTGGAAAAGGCGGGCCTGTGTTATCGGCGCCCGCACGGTTTTTTCAAGGGTTCGCGTTCGGACTTTTGGGCCCTGAAAGATATTTCCTTCCAGCTTCATTCAGGGGAAACGTTAGGAATCATCGGACGGAATGGAGCTGGGAAAAGCACGCTTCTCAGATTATTGTCAGGAATCATCAGCCCGGATCGAGGAAAGATCTCTATCAAGCGAGGGCTCTGCACCACCTTGTTATCGATTGGGGTCGGCTCCCACTCTACTTTATCAGGCCGGGAAAACGCGATTCTTAATGGCATGATTCTTGGAGCAACCAAGCGGCACATGATGGAAAATTTGGACCAGATCAAGGATTTTTCCGAACTGGGAGATTTTTTTGAACAACCTATCTATACTTATTCCAGTGGAATGCACGCGCGTCTTGGCTTTGCCACCGCTCTTCAGGTCGATCCAGATGTACTGTTGATCGACGAAATGCTTTCCGTGGGGGATAAAAGTTTCAGAGACAAATCCGCTGCGGCTTTGCGGGGACGTTTGAAGTCAGGCAAGACGGCGATTCTGGTATCACATGACTCAGGTACGATCATGGATCTCTCCAATCGTGTTGTTTGGATCGAGCATGGGGAGATCGTCAAAATTGGCGACCCAAAGGTGATCATGCCTGAATACGAGAAGAAGGACTGGAGTCATTAAGGCTTCTCTGGAATCCTATGATTTATCTGGATGTTACCAGTGCGGCCAGTTCCCCTGTCAACATGGGGGTTCATCGCACGGTCCGAGGCGTTTACAAGGAGTTGGCTAAACGGATGGGTCCTGCCCTTACACCACTTCGTTGGGATTTTTTCCATAAGAAGTACAGCACACTATCACCACGGGAACAGGGGTTTCTGGCCGATCCCTTCGCGGCTTATGGTTCCCCGAAAAGTGTTCCGACTGGCTGGGGCTGGGAATCCTGGCGTGATACGTTGACGCGGGGCTTGCGCCTGATTGATATAGCCACTTGTCTAGGTGAAAGGATATGTTGCTGATTCCCGATCTTTGTTGGGATGACAGAGTTCATTATTGGGAGGGCTGGAAGAAGAGTCCCGGTCGGAAGGTGGCCGTTTTCCATGACGCTATGCCTCTTAATCTCCCAGGGCAGGCTGGTAGCAATGAACAGCTTTTTGAGCAATATGTAAGGGCTCTCGGGGGCATGGATGAGGTTGTCTGTATTTCACGAGAAGTCAGGGAAGACCTGCTACGTTATTGGAAGAAGTTTGAGGTTTCTGAAAAGGCCACGCCACTGTTGATGTGGCCAGTTCCATTCACCGGAGCGAGACCTGGAAATACTCCGAACCAGCAATCCAGGCAGGTTCTTTATGTGGCCAGGCTCAAGCTGCGCAAAAATCATCTGGTGCTTTTGGATGCCTGCGAAAAGGTCTGGAAAAAAGGCGTTGATTTTTCCTTAAACCTCGTCGGCGTCAGCGACGCCTTTTTCGATACCGGCCTTATTCTGGCCCGTGTCAGTGAGTTGAAGTCGAAGGGCCGCATGGTGCGCTGGCTTAAGCACATCAGCGATGACGAATTGAACGAGGCCTACAAGAATTCAGCCTTTACAGCTTTTCCCTCGAAAATGGAAGGGTTCGGTCTTCCCATCATTGAAAGTCTCTGGCATCGCCGCCCGGTGATTTGTGGAAGAAACGGTGCCATCGGAGAAGTTGCACGTGAGGGCGGAGGTTGTTATCTAATCGACCAGAATAACACGGATGAACTTGCGGAAGCCATCGAACGTCTGCTCGAGGACAGGGACTTTTACCATGAACTTTATCAGCAATCAGATTCCCGCAAGTTCCGGAGTTGGACAGAGTATGGAGATGATTTGGAAGAGCTGCTTAGACTGAATCAGGGTTTATCCGAGCAATAGCAAGTGCCATGATTTTTGTCGATGTTAGCGGTGGATGTGTTCTTCCGGTTCAGGCTGGTATTCCCCGCACCACGCGTGGACTTTACAGTGTGATGCGGGAGCATCATCGTCTGTGGTGCCTTTGGTATGGCAACCTTTTTTCAACTCCTACACCGGACTTTCTTCCCGTGCGCTTCGATTGCTGGAGAATCCGTTTCAGGACTTTGGTGCAGGCAACCCCAAAGAATGGATCGTTCCCATGGTGTGGGCAGGTTTCCGTGATGCTCTGACCCTGCCCGTATGCTGGTCTCCGCTGAAAAAAATGGGAGAAGTAGATACGTTGCTGGTGACGTCGTTGATACCCGATCACCGTATTGCCTGGCTTGACAAACAGTTGGATGGACCAGGCCGCAAGATTGTTATTTTTCACGACGCCATTCCTCTGCAGGACGGGAATATGCCCAGCTTTGGAAAAAGACTTTATGAAAACATGCTCGCTTTAATGGCGCGCTTTGACTTGGTGATCTGCGTTTCCGAAGCGGCGGAAGAACAGCTAAAAGCGTTTTGGAGCGAGAAAAAGATCAGTCCTGCCTTAACTCAAGCCCTTAACTGGCCTGTTCCATTTATCGGACAACGGCCTTCCTACCAGGCACCCAACTTTGAAGAAAAGAAGCTGCTCTACGTTTCGCGCCTCAAGAAAATGAAAAATCATGTGAGGCTGCTTGAGGCCTGCGAGAAGCTGTGGCATAAAAAACTCGATTTCCAACTGGAATTGATCGGCAGCGAGGATGTCCTGGAAAGTTCGCAAATCCTCAATAAAATCAGAAAATTGCAGGGTAAAGGTCGGCCAGTTTTCTGGCGACAGAATGTCAGCGAAGAGGAACTTCATCGGACATACAGGGAATCAACATTCACGGTATTTCCTTCCCTCATGGAGGGCTTTGGCCTTCCTATTGTTGAGAGTTTTTGGCATGGCAGAGCCGTTATTTGTGGGAATGGCGGAGCTATCGGTGAAGTTTCGAAAGGACCTGGAACAGTTGTTGCGGATGTCACTGACGTCAGTAGCCTGGCCGAAGCCATGGAACTTCTTATGACTGACGAATCACGCTGCCAGACCCTGTCGGAAGAAGCATACAAGCGGCCCATGAGATCCTGGCAGGATTATTGGCAGGAATTAAAGCCGCTGCTGACCTCTTGAAAGGTATTTTAAGGCATGATTTACCTTGATGTTACCAGTGCCTGCCAATCGGTTTTGAATACCGGAGTCCGGCGTATGCAACGGGGGCTTCACGAGTGGCTCCACTCCAGGGAAGATTATCAGCCTGTTTACTGGCAATCGATACGGGGAAGCTACCGTAGACTGGTCTCTGAAGATTTTAGGATTTTGGAGCGAACCTGGCAAAAAACACCGGGAGGATGGTCATTGTATGATTCGTTTCTCCCCTGGAATCTTCAGGATCTGAAAAATAAGAAGCGTGATTCCTTTCTGTCAATGGAGTGGCCTGTGAGCCTGAAAAATGAGGACATTGTTCTGGTGCCGGATCTTCTTTGGGACAGCAGAAGTTTCTTTTTTACAAAGTGGGGAAAGCATTCCTCCCGTAAAGTCGGAATTTTTCATGACGCCATTGGATTGCGAAGGCCGGAACAGTCACGAATCGATGCGTATCTCTGCAGCAGGGGAGTGCGGGCTTTAGCAGATTTCGATCTGGTGATCTGTATTTCAAAAGAAGCTGAAGCAGATCTGATCTACTTCTGGAAAAAATTCGGATTGGCCGGAACCAAAACGCATGTAGCCCCATGGCCTGTTCCTTTTACGAATCAAAGGCCTGAGCATAAGCCCCATTTCTCCGCAGCCAGCCTGCTTTATGTGGCTCGTTTGGAAAAACATAAAAACCATCTTCTTCTTTTGGATGTTTGTGAGAGACTATGGAAGCAGGGTCGAAAATTTGATCTGCGTCTTATCGGCTGTAACGCTTATCCCTATTATTCATGGCGGGTACAAAGGCGTGTCAAAGTATTACGTCGGCAGGGGTACAATGTTCGGCTACAGCCGCACATCAGCGAGGATGAATTGCACGAGGCTTACCGCAAAAGTTCCTTTACGGTTTTCCCTTCGCTTCTTGAAGGATTTGGCCTGCCTATCATCGAAAGCCTATGGCATGGAAGACCTGTGGTTTGTGGAAACAAGGGGGCTTTGGGTGAAGTTGCGGCTGGAGGCGGGTGTAAAACTGTCAATCCTGAGGACAGTAACGATTTGAGCCGAGCCATAGTGTGCCTTCTAAGTGATGAGCAACAGTACAACACTCTTTACCGGAATATCCAGCAGCGGCCCATGCGATCCTGGTCCGAATACTGGACGGATGTGAATGCTGCGATAAATGAGATTCGTAAAAACTAGAAATTACTTTTAACTGACGCATGGTTTCAAAACAAAGACGAACCACGATTTTTTTGACTGGTGCCAGCACCGGGATCGGCCGTGCCGTGGCGGTTCGCCTGATGTCTGAGGGTTATGAAGTTTGGGGAACTTCGCGCCAAGTGGAAAAACTCCGGGACCTACCGGGACTGCATCCCTTGAGGTTGGATTTTGCGGAGCCTGAATCCATTGATCAGGCTTGGGAACAGGCTTTGGCTGAGTCAGGAGGAATGGATGTTGTGATACAAAATGCCGGACGCGGGCATTGGGGTTCGGTGGAGGAGAGTAGTGTGGCGGAGGCACGGAGGCAGTGGGTGGATTTGGTGGAAGGGCCTTTGCGACTGTTGCAACTTGCTGCGGCTCATATGCGATTGAGGAGGAGTGGATGTATCCTGGGGGTCACATCGTTGGCAGCCGAGTTGCCGATACCTTTTTTTCCCATTACAGCGCGGGTAAGGCGGCCTTGAGTGTGCTTTTGGAAGGGCTTTGGATGGAGTTGCGTCCTTTTGGGGTTCGAGTGATTGAGTTGCGTCCGGGAGATATACGCACTTCTTTTAATGAGGCGGTTTCAGGTCGGGAGAGGGAAGAGGTTTCGGTTTATGAGGGCTCGATGCGACGCGCATGGGAGGAGTGCGAGCGACTCATCCATGATGCGCCGGAAGCGGAGCGGGTGGCGGATCAAATTCTGGAATTGATCGGACGCAAGCATCCTCCGGCTCTGTGCCGTTGTGGTTCCTGGTTTCAATCGGTTTTGGCCTCTTTAGGGGGTCGGGTCCTGCCCCGGACCTGGCTGCTTCAGGCGATCCGGCGTTACTATAGGTTGGATGCCGGGTCATGAAGGGGAAATTATTCTGCAAGAAGCTGTTAATTCTTACCTCGGCCACCGGGGCGGGGCATGACACCCATGCGAGGGCGGCGGCGGAGTGGTGTCGTCGCATATATGGAGATGCGGTCAAGGTGCAGGTGGTGCATGGTTTGGAGGAATCTCATCCCTTGGCAAGGATGGGGGTGGATTTGTATAACCAAATTCAGCGTTGTGCGCCCTGGGCACATCATGTTTATTATCATATTTTAGAACTGCCAGGTTGGCTGAATCTGCCGGCTCTTGTTTTGGGTCGGCAGTATTGGGTGGATTTGTTTTTGGAAATCCAGCCGGATGCCATTTTGAGCACACATGATTTTTTGAATCGTGGATATTTTGAGCTGGCTTGGAGTGTTCTGGGGAATGGAGTGCGATGTGCGACATATGGAACAGAGTTTGAGGGTGGGTATGGATTCAGTCGGAATTGGGTGAACAGAAAGGCTCAATATTACTTTGGTAGAACGCAGGAGTCGGTGGAGGCGGCGATGAGGCTGGGAATGAAAACGGAGCGTGCCTTGGTGGCAGGTCATTGGGCACCACCTCCATTTTATAATACAGCGATGAATGAGGGGGAGAGGCGGGACTATTTGCGAAGGGAATTTTCTCTGGCGGGTGATGTCTTTACCCTTCTGCTCTCGACGGGTGGCGCGGGCGCGCAGAACCATCGTGATTTTCTAAGAAGTCTGCAAGGCCTGGGCGATAGGATTCAGGTGATTGCCTTAGCTGGTCGGGATGAGTCCGGGCGACGTCGATTAGAAGAGTGGTCGGAGCGGAAGCTGGATTTTCCGGTGAGGGTGTTGGGTTTCCGGCAGGATATGAACCTTCTTTTGCAAAGTGTTTCCGCGACGCTTGCGCGGGCGGGGGCGACGACGGCGGGAGAGGCTTTGTTAGTGGGTTGTCCGCTAATTTTTAATGCAGTAGGTGGCATGATGCCGCAGGAGGTTCCGACTTGGAATTATTTTAGAAAACGCGGGCTGGGTTCGGTGGTTTATCGCGCGACGGATTTGCGGGATGTGGTGGAGGGATGGCTGGACGTGCCGGAGAGCCTGGAGTTGCGGCGGGGCAATATTTCGAGGTGTCGTGATGTCACAAGCCCGGAAAGGGCTTTGAGGTTATTGTTGGAAGGGAATGAACTGGGCTGGCAGGCCAGCGGTTAGTTTTGCCAGCGTTGAAAGAGAAGGGAGACGTTGCTGCCGCCGAAGCCGCTGGAGTTGCTCATGGCGATTTGAGGACGGTCGGAATGGGGGGAGGTCAGGATGGGCAGGTCGGCGAAGGCGGGATCCAGTTTTTGGATTTTGGCGGAGACGGGCATGAAGCCTTCCTGGAGGGATAGGACGCAGAAGGCAGCCTCCATGGCACCAGCCAGACAGAGGCCGTGCCCCGTCAGGGCTTTGGTGCTGCTGATGTGGGGGATTTGTCCCACAGGAAACACATTACGCACGGCGAGCATCTCCGCCATATCTCCAACTCCGGTGCCGGTGGCATGGGCGTTGAGGTAATCCACTTGTCCCGGTTGAAGAGAGGCCTGGGTCAGGGCGTTGTGCATGGCTCGGCTTAGACCTTCCCCACGTGGTTCCGGGGTCATGACGTTATGGCCATCCGCGGCTTCACCCCAGCCGAGGACTTCGGCCAATATGGTGGCATCGCGTTTTTGGGCGTGTTCCAGAGCTTCGAGCACGAGGGTGGTGGCACCGCCTGTGGCGACAAATCCGTCCCTGGCTTCATCGAAAGGGCTGGGGGTGAGGGAAGGTTGGTTGCGGGTGCTCAAGGCGCGGACGCCGGCGAAGGGGAGGATGCTGAAGCGGTTGCAGTCTTCGGCTCCGACGACGAAGACAAGGTCCTGGCGTTCGAGCATGATTTGGTCATAGGCGTAACCGAGGGCATGGGCGGAGGAGGCGCAGGCACTGGCAAAGCCCAGCACGGCTCCTTTGAGTTTGTATTTGGCTCCGAGATTGGAGTTAAGAGTGCCGGGGATGCCAGCGGGAAGAGCCAGTGGGTAGCAGCGATGAACGCCCTGCGTCTGCATGACTTGAAAATTTTCATAAATGGTGGACATGGATCCACCGGAGGCGCACATGGCACCGGTTCTGGGATGAGAAACCATTTCGGCGGGAAGGCGGGCTTGAGCGATAGCTTCCTGCATGGCGTGACAGGCATAGACCACGTGAGGGCTCATGGAGCGGAGATGGTTGCGGTCGATCTGACAGGAAGCGGGGAAGCTCCAGTCATCACAACGGATGCCGGGAAAGGAAAAATCTGCAACCATGCCGGCCAGTCCGCAGGTGCCGGATTCCTGGGGGAGATCCGGGCAAAAGTCGATGCCGGAGCGGGACTCCTGGAGGCTGCGAAGGACGGTGGCCCGGTCATTGCCGATGCTTGTGGCAAAGCCCAGCCCGGTGATGACAACGCGAGGTTTCACGCGGGGGCGTGGGTTGGGGCAGCGGGTTCGGAGGCGGATGAGGGGGTGGGAGTCTCCGGGGCGGTGCTGGATTCTGCGGACAAGTCACCAAAGGCCAGAGTCAGGGCACTGAGTTTGGCGATGAGCTTCCCGGCCACGTTGACGCTTCCTTCAAATACCGCCAAGGGATGGCGCAGACGGGTCAGGCGAAGTTCCATGGAGATTTGGTCACCGGGGAAGGCGCGTTGGTGGAAGCGTAATTCCTCCATGCCCACGAAGAGAAGGTCTTTGATTTCCACGGGATGATCCAAGTGGCTGGAGGCCATCTCGACCAGCCAGAGACAGCCTGCCTGTCCCAGAGCTTCGCAAACGATGGAGGCGGGCACGACGGGGTTGTCCTTGAAGTGTCCGGCGAAGAAAAATTCATCTCCCTTGAACAGGTAACGCGCCCGAATGATCTGGCCCTGAATTTCTGCGCCATCGAGAAAGAGGAAAGGATTTTGTTGGGGTAGGAGCAGATGAATTTGGTCACGGGTGTAGGTTTTGATTTCTGCGAGAGAGACGGGACGGTTGTTCACGCGGTCATCCACATAGCGCCGCACATCTCCCAGGGTCATGATTCTGCGGGCGTCGTTGTCATCAATGCGGAAATCGAGAGCTTCCTCGATGGACATGATGATTTCCAGCATGGTTAGGGAATCGAGTCCGAGATCCTCGATCAGGCGCAGGCTGTCGGGGCGGTTTGCCAAGGGGCCTGCGTGGTCGGCGGGGAGGAAGCGTTCGATGATACCGTGGACAGCAGTCAGAACGACCGTGAGATCGCCTTCCTTACGAAATTTGAAGATGGCCTCCAGGGTTTCGGCGGAGTGGCGCTTGAACGATTCCCTGATTTTTTCCTCGTGTTCGCTCGTGAATGGTTTGGTGGTATTCAATGATAGGCTCGGTTATTTCCCAAAGACCTTGGAGAGGAGATTTTCTTTTTCCAATGCTTTTTTTAGGGCTTCCAGAAATAGGTCGATTTGTTCCGTGGTGTGGAGGGCCGTCATGGCGGTGCGGATGAGATCCTTGCCATTGGGCACTCCCGGACTGACGGCCATGACGGTGAAAAACCCGGATTCCCAGAGGGAAAGCCAGGTTTTATAACAACGCTCCTTATCTCCTAACACGATGGGGAAGCCTGCGCTGGGACTTTCCCAATAATCCACCCCGAGACTTTGTAATCCACGGCGGTAGTGGGCGCAGTTGGCCCGGAGGCGCTCAAGGTGTTCGGGTTCCTTTTGCATGACCTGGAGAGAGGCCAGGGCGGCGGCGGCTTGGGAGGGGGGGGAGAGCGGCGCTGAAAATAATTTGCCGACAGTTGGAACGGAGGTAGTCGATGACGCTTTGGCTGCTGGCGATAAAGCCTCCGGTGCTGGCCAGAGCCTTGGAGAAGCTGCCCACGTGCACGTCGATTTTTCCGGTCAACCCGTGGTGGTCCACCACACCGCGCCCCTGGTGGCCGAAAAACGCCGCAGCCGTGGGCGTCATCCACAATGAGGAGGGCCTGATGTTGTTGACTCAATTCCAACAGGCGCGGCAGAGAGGCGATGTGTCCCTCCATGGAGTAAACGCCGTCCACGACGATGGCTTTGGCTTGATTGGCGGGGAGACGGCTGAGTTGGCGGGCCAGGTCCTCCATATTTTCGTGATCGAAGCGTTCGATGTCGGCGTTGCTGAGCAGAGCGCCGTCCCAGAGGGCGGAGTGGATGCTTTTGTCCACCAGGAGGGCGTCACCGCGTCGGACCAGCGTGCTTACACTGGACATGCAGGCCAGGTAGCCGGCGGAACTGACATGGCAGGCGGGTTGTCCGACAAATGCGGCCAGTGCCTCCTCGAGCTCGATGTGGTAACGGCGTGAACCGTTGGCCAGACGTGAGCCGCAGGGACTGGTTCCCCACTCATGCAGGGCCCGGGAGGCAGCCTCTTGAACTTTGGGATGTTGGCTGAGGCCGAGGTATTCGTTGCTGCTCATCATGAGCATGGCACGGCCCTTGACAGTGACTTCCATGCCGCGCACGGAGTCCACCACATGAAAGTAGGGTTGATACTTGAGCCTAAGCTTGGTACTAAGATCATCAGCATAGCGTGCAAGCAGGGGCTTTTCCTTGGAAAAAAACTTAATCAAGTCGGACATGAATCGAAAACTCCCCCTTACTGTGGACACCAATCATCTTCATCAATGACACACATTCCCAGCATCTTGGACATAATGCAACTCAGGAGCGTTGTTTTGTTGCTAGGACTCGCGATGCCCGGCCTCCTGGGTTCGGAAGTTGTCCGTGCTGCGCCTCCCCTGCCCACGAAAGAGGGGCCCGCTCCAGTCTATTCCCTGGTGGATTGTTTGGAATTGGGCCTGCAACGCAACCCGGACGTCATCCGGGCGCAACTTGAAATCGAACGCAGCCAGGGTCTGGTTATCACGGCCAAGTCCCTGCTATATCCGAAGGTGGGTCTGGCCGGGCGGATCGAGGAGCGTAATGATGATTTATTTTCAGAAGGATCGGATGCCAGGCTGCAGGGGTTCCGGGATTACTGGACGGTGTCTTTGGTGGTCACCCAAAGTCTTTACTCCGGCGGAGCCAACCGCCAGCAAATTGCCATCTCCAAGCTCCAGCAATCCGCCGCGCTGGTGCAACTGCGGGCGGTGACCAATGGGGTGATGCGCGACATCCGACAGGCGGTTTATGAAATCGTTGTGCAGCAGGCGCAGATCGAGGCCCAGGAAAAAACCGTGCAATTGTTAGGTGAGGAGCTTGTTCGGCAGCAGCAATATTTCGACGCGGGTAAGACCACCCGCTTTAATGTCCTGCGAACCCAGGTCAGTCTTTCCAATCAAAAAACCCAATTGCAGGATGCGCGGGTGCAGAGAATCCGTTCTCAAATCGCCCTGGCCCGCCTGCTCAACATCGAGTGGTCCACCCAGCGGCGAGAGACGGCCCCCTTCCAGGTCCGGGAAGAATTATCCTGCCCACCTGTGATGGAAAGTTTGGGGGAATTGACCGCTCAAGCGCTGGCCCTTAGGCCGGAGCTGGAGGTGTTGCAGTATCAGATCGAGATGGGGGAACGGCAGATCAAAGTGGATCAAGCCTCAAATATTCCGCGCTTTGACGCTTTTGCCGGTTATGAGTTGCGCCGTGACCAGTCGGAATCCTCCTTCGACAGTGCGGTCAACAACGCCACCGTGGGTTTGTTGGGGAATTGGAATATCTTCGATGGTTTCAGCGGGCGGGGTCGGGTCAAATCTGGCCAGGCCAGTCTGGAGTCTGCCCGGATCTCACTCGACAGCACACGTCGTCAAATACAAAGCGAGGTGCGGGATGCGTATGAGCGGTTGAAAAATGCGGAACTCACCGTGCAAGCCCAAGCCACCAATATTCTGACGGCGGAGGATTCCTTGCGTCTGTCCCAAAACTCGGCGGATGCCGGCTATGCCACGCTGCTGGACGTTCTGCAATCAACCCTCGATTTAACCACGGCCCGTCTGGAGGCGATCCGCGCACGGCAGCGTTATATGAAGGCGTTGGCGGATTTGAATTATGCCATCTCGTTGACCTTTCAGGATCCTCCCTCGCCAGTGGCGGCTCCGGCGTCGGCACCGGATCTAAAACCTCGCTCCGCCACACCATGAAGGCTCCGTTCCATGTCCTGACCCGGCGTCGTCTGGGCCTGAAGTTGGCGTTGTGCCTGGCTCTCTCGATTTCGGTCACAGGGATCCTGAGACCTGAGGTCAGCCGCCCGGCACCTGATCCCGTGCTGGCCATTTCTCTGGAGCGTTGTTTGGAAATGGCTTTTGAGCATAATGCGGAATTGCGCCAAGCTTCCACCGCTTCGCTGGATGCCCAAGGCCGGGCCATCGGGCTGCGGGCCATTCTTTATCCCAAGATCGCCACTCAAGCCCTCAGCACTCCGGCCACCTTCTATGTTCAGGTGGAGCAAATTATTTATGATCGTGCCCAGGCGCCGAATCTTGAATTGGCCCGACTGGCTCCCGAGTCCGCCCGGATTCAATATCAGGCGGTGCTTCAGCGGGTGGCTTTTGAACTGCGGCAGAGATACAGCGTCGCCTTGGCACGGCAACATTCCCTGACACTGCTGGAGGAAGATTTGCGTTACCGGACCCGGGCCTTGGATGCGTCCCGACAACTTTTTGAAGCGGGCCGGGTGCAGAAATCGGAAGTGACCCGACTGGAGGTTCGGACCAACCAAGTGCAACAGGAACTGCTGGATGCCCGCTTGGAAAAACCCGCAGTTTGCTGGAGCTGGGTAATTTGATCGGGCGTCCCCTGCCTGAGGCGGTGAAGTTGGAGGCCGTTTGGGGGTGGAGACCCTGCCTGAGTTGAAGGAGGAGAAACTGGTGGCTGAGGCACTGAGTCGGCGTCCTGACTATCAACTGCTCAAGAACAAGCAGAGAAGTTTGCAGCAACAGGTGTATCTGGCGAGCCGCGAGCTTTACCCGCAACTCGGGTTTCGCTCCCGATCCGAGATTCAGCCGGGTTTTCTGGATTTGGATTCCGAGTTCAATCCGGGACGCAACGACAATGAGCCCAACTTGGAGCGTCAACCCGGCAACACCCAACTACCGCTCAGCCTCTATCTTTCCTGGACTTTTTTTGATGGCAACCGCAGCCAGGGTCTTAAGCAATCCGCCCAGGCCGAGTTGATCACGGAGCAGGAGGCGCTGAGTGCTTTGGCGCGGGCCATTCCGGGTGAAATTCATGAAATTCTCCAGCACCTGGAAGCAGCGCAGATCAATCTTGAAAGCTTGGTGCTGTCCCCCTCCGCCCAGGAGTTGCGTCAGACGGCTGAACTTGGGTTCAACGCGGGTCGGCTCCGTCTTCTGGATCAGGGTCAGGTGGAGGATGTGATTCTGCAACAGGAACGACAAATCCTGGCCGCCCGCCTGAACTTTAGTCTTTCGGCGGCGGCTTTGGACTTTAGCATCGGGCGCATGGTGGAATTTGTCCCGCCACCACGCTAACCCAGGGCCCGCTTACGTTTATGAAAAAGAAACCTCAAACCACCGCCGCACATCGTTTTCCCCGTCCGGAAATTCGCTCTGGGAAGTTTGGTCAAAATCCTTTTGATCCTAGGTTTGATCGGCGCGGGCCTGGCCTATTATTTTTACAACCGTAACTCGGCTGAGTCGGCGGAGGTGGCCATGGTCAAACGAGGCACGGCTGTGGCCGGGGTTTACGGCACGGTCAACGTGGAACCCGTCAATCAGGTCGTGGTGCGCACCCGTCACTATGGACAAATCACCAACCTCAGTGTCAAGGAGGGTCATCAGGTCAAAGCGGGACAACTTTTGATCGAGGTCACGGACGACAGTTTCCAGCGTCAACTGGATGCGAACGCCTCCGCCCTGGAACATGCCCAAACCCGGCAGAGCATGGGAGCCCCTTCCACTCCACTTCTCCGCAACAAAGAGATTGAAGTGGAAAAGTTGAAAAAACTCCTCGCGGCCAACAACATCGCTCCCATCGAATACGACAAAGCCAACAACGAACTGGCCAGCCTGCGCGAACTGGTGCAGAACGAAACGCTCAACCTCAACTTGCAGGTGGACAATCTGACCCGTGAACGGGAAGCCATCCGTTCCAAGCTTGGGCAACTTCAGATTTTCTCCCCTCTGGACGGCGTGGTGCTCAACCTCTTTTGTCACCTGGGGGAATTTGTCCCTCCCCAGGCTGAGCTTTGTCGCATCGGTAGTTCGGCCAATCAAATCGTGGCCCAAATCAACGAGGAGGACGTGGGTTATCTCAAACCCGGCATGAAGGCCCAAATCCGGCTCTACGCCCACCAGGACAAGGATCTGGTCGGAACCCTGAAGGAAGTTTTACCCCAGGCGGAAAACCAAATTTACCGTGTCGTCTTCACCCTGGATAATCCGCCCGAAACGCTCCTGCCCGGCATGACGGGTGAGATGAACATTATTATTAAGGAACATCAAAATGTCCTGACCCTGCCCAGCCGTGGGATTCGTCGCGGAAACATCGCCTACGTCATCAAGGACGGCATCGTCCGTCAGCTCAGCGTCAAGACAGGATTCCGCACCTTGGAAAAAACCGAGATCCTCTCCGGCCTGGCCGAGGGGGACGTGGTCATCCTTTCCAATCAGGATCTCTACCCGGAAGGCACCCGTGTTCGCTCCGTCATCATGAAGGAACAGTAAAGGCCGGGTTGGAAGATGAATGTCCCCTCCTATCACATTGCGGTCCGTTTTCTCCTGGCCCACAAACGATCCATGGGACTCAGCACCTTGGGCGTGGCCCTGGGCGTTGCACTCTTCATCGCCGCTCTGGCTCAAACCCAGGGCTTTGAACAATTTTACATCCGCACTTTGTTAGGAGTCGAGGGCAGCATTGTCATCGCCGACCGCTTCCAAAACCTTCACACCCGCATCATCGCGGATAAACCGGATCAGGAGGTCATGGTGGCCAATCAGCAGCAGCGCAAGTATTATCCCGGCATTGCGGACGCCTATCGGATCATCGACGTGTTACAGCGCATCCCCGGCGTCCTGGCCTGCTCCCCTATTGTGGAGGGTCATGCCTTCATCCGCTCGGGATTCAGTTCCGATGCGATTTCTCTCATGGGCATCAACTTGGAGCAGCATCTCCGGGCCACAAACTTTGCCAAACAGATCAAAAAAGGGTCGCTGGATGATTTCCGCAACAACCCTTCCGGCATTGCTGTGGGCACCATGCTGGCCGAACGGATGCGGTTGGATGTCGGACAGAGTGTTTATGTTGTCGGGCCGGGAAACGAAACGCGTCGTTACCGGATTGATGTGATCTACGAGAGCGGGGTCTGGGCCTTTGATATCAAGAATGTGTTCGTCCACACTCGCTCCGCTCAAACCCTGCTGCAAAAGCCTTACTTCACCTCCTTCATGATCGTCAAGCTGGCCGATCCGATGCGGGCCACTCCGGTAGCCCGGGAGTTTGAGGATCTGCTCTCCCACGGTGCCGCCTCCTGGCAAAATCGGCAGCGGGGAAACTTACAAATCTTTCAGCTCATCCGCATTTCCGCCGCCATTGTGGTTTCCATGGTGATTCTGCTTTCCGGGTTCGGCATCTTCAACGTGCTTTCCATCTCTGTCATGCAACGCAGCAAGGAGATCGCCATTCTGCGCTCTATGGGTTACCGCAGATCGGACATCGCCTGGATATTTCTATGGCAAGGTTTTTGGGTGGGGCTGATTGCGGTGTTGGGAGGCTGGGGGCTGGGTGCGGCCATGACGTATGGAATTTCCAAGATCCCGGTGAACATCAGTGGAGTGCTGCGCACCAGTCACTTCTTAGTGGAGTGGTCAGTCATACACTATCTTGTGGCCGGAGCTTTAGCCTTCGTGGCCGTGCTCGCCGCCTCCTATGTTCCCGCCTGCGCGCCTCTCGTCTCGAACCCGCTGCCATCCTGCGGGGGACTGGGCAATGACAAGGTGCTTTCTTTTAAGATCAAGTTGAACTCAGACACCACGGGCGGCGGCTTGGTTTTCCAAGAACCACTCGTAGGCGGAGCGGATGCCTTCGCGCAAGGGGATTTCAGGTTGCCAGCCCAAGGCCAGCAGGCGGCTGGAATCCAGCAATTTGCGGGGAGTTCCGTCGGGCTTGCTTTGGTCCCAGACAATCTCACCCTCAAACTCTGTGACCCCGTGGACGATCTCCGCCAGTTCGGCGATGCGAACTTCCTGGCCCGTGCCGACGTTGATGATTTCCGGTGAGTTGTAGTGTTCGAGGAGAAAAAGGCAGGCCCGGGCGAAATCGTCACAGTGGAGAAATTCTCTTCGGGGTGAGCCCGTGCCCCAGAGGGTGACGTGGTCGGCACCGCTGAGTTTGGCCCGGTGAAATTTGGCAATCATGCCGGGCAGAACGTGGGATTGGTCCGGGTCGTAGTTGTCATGGGGACCATACATGTTGGTGGGCATGGCGGAGATGAAGTTGCGACCATATTGACGGGCATAAGCCTGACAGAGTTTGATCCCGCTGATTTTGGCGATGGCGTAGGCGTCGTTGGTGGGTTCGAGAGGCCCGGTGAGAAGAGCGGACTCGGGCATGGGTTGGGGGGCGTGCTTGGGATAGATGCAGGAGCTGCCCAGGAAGAGAAATTTTTCCACGCCGCTTTCGTGGGCGGAGCGGAGAAGGTTGTTTTGGATCAGGGTGTTTTCAATCAGAAAATCCACAGGAAAGTCGAAGTTGGCCTTGATGCCGCCCACCTTGGCGGCCGCGTCGATGACGACTTGAGGCTTTTCTTTTTCGAAGAAGGTCCGGGCGGCCTTGCTGTCCAGCAGATTGAGCTCCTGACGGGTGCGGAAGATGACTTCCCAGCCTGGACTGCGTTGGAAGAGGCGCAACAAAGCGGAGCCGACAAGCCCCCGGTGTCCGGCGATGAAAATACGTTTCATGAGTTAACCACAGAGAACACGGAGAGCACTGAGGGGGGATTTTTGGTGATGGAGCAAGTAGTTTTGGAAAGCGGATTTGTCGAAGAGTTCACATTCGGATTTTTTTGCCTTTGAGCTCATCATCCAGAGCCTGGATGTCGGCATCGACCATGATTTTAACGAGTTCTTTGAAGGTAACTTTGGGTTCCCAGTTCAGTTGCTTTTTGGCCTTGCTGGCATCGCCGATGAGGAGATCCACCTCGGCGGGGCGGAAATAGCGTTGGTCGATCTCGACATATTTTTCCCAATCCATACCGGCATAGGAAAAGGACTCCAGCAGGAATTCCCGCACGGAATGGGTTTCCCCGGTGGCGATGACATAATCGTCCGGCTGATCTTGCTGGAGCATGAGCCACATGGCTTCGACGTATTCCGGGGCGTAACCCCAGTCGCGTTTGGAGTCGAGGTTGCCCAGGTAAAGTTTTTCCTGAAGCCCGGCCTTGATGCGGGCCAGGGCGCGGGTGATCTTGCGGGTGACGAAGGTTTCGCCCCGGCGCGGAGATTCGTGGTTGAAGAGGATGCCGTTGCTGGCGTGGAGTTGATAACTTTCGCGGTAGTTGACCGTGATCCAGTAGCCGTAAACCTTGGCGGCGGCGTAGGGGCTGCGGGGGTAGAAGGGGGTGTTTTCGCGCTGGGGAACTTCCTGGACGAGTCCATACATCTCCGAGCTGGAGGCCTGGTAGAAGCGGGTAGGGAGTTTAAGATGGCGCAGGGCTTCGAGCAGCCGCAGGGTGCCAAGTCCGGTCACATCTCCCGTGAATTCGGGAATGTCAAAGCTGACCCGGACATGGCTCTGGGCGCCGAGGTGATAAATTTCGTCCGGCTTGACCTCGTAGAGCAGGTGTTGGATGGAGGCGGTGTCACTGAGATCCCCGTAGTGGAGGAAGAGGCGGGCCTTGGTTTCGTGGCGGTCGTTGTAAAGGTGGTCGATGCGTTCGGTGTTGAAGCTGGAAGCCCGGCGGATCAGGCCGTGGACCTCGTAACCTTTACCCAAAAGAAGTTCCGCCAGATACGAACCGTCCTGACCCGTGATACCCGTGATAAATGCCCGTTTCATGAAGCTGGATATTTAACCGCAAAGAACACGAAGGACGCAAAGGGTTTTTTTGGGGAGGAGGAAAGGTGGGTTGACGGAATATGAAAGTTGCCAGCCACCAAAACCACTCTGTCACCAGACCTTTATCATGGTCAAAATCCAGCAGCAGGTCGTCGATGATTAACTATCGAACTGCGTGAGGGCTTAGTTGGGTGTGATGAGGGCGAGGTCGCGGGTGCGGAGCCAGCCGGATTTGCCGTCGTGGTGGAGGACGTGGGTGAAGTCGGCGTGGGTTTCCTGGGTTTGGATGACTTCTCCGGCGCGGAGGGAGGCTTTGGCGGCGCGCCGGGGAAGGGGGAAAGGAAGAGGGGAGTATCGGGTTGAAGGACGACGGCGCGGTTGAGGGTGCGGGCCTGGGCCCAAGTGCCAAGGGAGGCAAGGATCAGGCCCAGAAGAAGCAGCAGCACGGCGGCGTTGAAGGTGTAGCGGGAGAGGCCGGAGATTTTTTTTTATCATAAATAAACGCAGTAAAATAAGCAGACAGAGAAGCCAAGCGCTGAGGAGGAGGAGCGCGGCCCAGGTGTTGGCGGAGAGGTTGAGGAGGGTTTCACTAATGAAATCAACCGGGGCTGGGCTGAGGGAGTAATGTTGACGGAGTTTGTTCAAGTTGGCCCTGAGTTCCGCGTCGAGGGGACGGAGGCGCAGGCCGCGTTCGTAGTTGAGCACGGCGGGGCCGACGGAGCCGCTGCGGGCCAGGGCGTTGCCCAGGTTGTAGTGAAGTTCGGGCGAGGCACCGCGGTTTTTGATCAGAGAGTCGTAGATGACGGCGGCTTCACTGAATTTTTCTCCAGCCACGAGTTGATTGGCGCGGTTGAAGTCGTCTGCCGGGGAACTGATTTGGGCGGGGAGTGAAGAGGCGAGGCCCAGGGCGAGGAGCAGGATGGGGAAGAGGCGGTCAAACATGGGAAATTCCGGGTTGTTGTTGGAGCCAGGCGTTGAGCTGGTCGCGGAGCTGTGGCATGTCGCCCGCTTCGAGAGCGGCGGCGGAGTAATGAACGGCATCGAGTGCGTCGAAAAGCGTTTCGAGTTCCTGGACTCCGGCGGGTTGACGTTGGCGGACTTCGTGGCGGGTGACACTTTCCGGTGGGCATTTCCATTCGCGGGCCAGGACTTGTTGGAGGATGTGACGGGCCTGCTGGCTGAAGCCGAGCGAGTCGCCCTGTTGGAGGGCGGACTCGAGGAGGAGCCAATCTGCGCGGAGTTGTTGATTGAAGCGTTGTTGGTTGTGGTCTCCGCGCCGTTCGCGCCAATGTAAAAAGCCGAACCAAGCGCCACTGCCGAGGAGGAGCAGCAGGGGCAGGAGTAGGATGACAGGAAACCGAGCTTTGGCGGAGCCAAGGGGGGGAGGGTTGGGAGTTTGCCCCATGCTGGAGGCGGGTTCGGCAACAGGCCGAGGAAGTTCCGGGGAGTCGG
>JAAUTS010000197.1 GCA_012031345.1 Blastochloris sp.
TATGGATGGGGAAGGGGTGGGTGTTCAGTATGAATATGCCTGTTCGGATCGGCTGGGACGGAGTGACTGGAATTTACGGAGACCCTGCCCGCAGTTCAATTACCCTGGGAGTTATCGTTTCCCGTATTTGCAGGGGACCAATGCAGCGTTTCGTCGGGAGTTGTTGCTGCGTGTGGGGGGCTTTGATGAAGCTTTTGCTTATTATTTGGATGAGACGGAATTATGTTTGCGGGTGAATGATGCGGGTTATGTCATTCGACAACTTTCCGGGGCAAAAGTTCGGCACAAGATGGCGGCATCAGGGCTGAGGGAGGGCAGGGTGATTTTGGATCATAGTCCCATCCTCAAATCAAAGCTCTATTTTTCGCTGCGTCACGGGAAGAAGGTTCACTCCGGGCGGGAGATCGAGAAAGAGTGGAAACGTTTTGTGGGTGAACATCAGGCGGTCATCTCGATGTGGATCAGGAAGGGGTGGGCGGAGGCTTCACAATGGGAGGAGTTTGAGCGCAGAGTCCAGGTCAGTGAGACTTGGGCGAGGCAGAGGGCCGGGCTTCCTCCCGTGTTACTTGGGTGGGAAGAGGGTAAGGTGCTGCCGCAGATGGAGTGGGTTTCATTTCATTCCCTCCCATGAGATAGTTGTCAAAAATTTTATCCTTTCCCTCAGGGAATTCGTGGAAAAGCAGTAAGCTTATTTATGCATGGGTTTTGAGTAGAGAGCCATGGGTGGTGTATCTGCGAGAGTTTCACCTGAGGAATCAATCCAATGAAATTCACAAACACCTGAAAAGTTTGAGACGGAGTTCGGCAACCTTCCTGGTGAGCCTTTCCTGGAGTCACCATTCCGAATCGGTGGTTTTGCGTCTGGTGAGGGAGTTGAGAGAATGGCGGGAAAAGTATCCACACTTCAACTGGGTGGTTTTAACCAATACAAAGGAAGAGGCTCTGAATTTTCAGCAACAGGGTCAGGCCAGTGAATGGGTGCATCATAACGCCTTCGTGGACCCGACGGTTTTTAGTTTGCAGTCCAAGGTCAAGAAGAAGTGGGATGCGGTTTATAATGCCGCCTTGTCTCCCTATAAACGCCATGAATTGGCCCGTGAGGTGAAAAGTCTGGGTTTGATTACTTATGATTTCGGCCTGGTGAACGAAAGAGAGTATCGTGAAAACATTCGCAAAGATTTGATCCGGGCGCATTGGTTTAACTATGTAGGAAAGGCTTATCGTTATTTAAGCGAGGAGGAAGTCAGCCGGGCGCATCTACAATGTCGGGTGGGACTTTGTCTATCGGCAGAGGAGGGGGGGATGATGGCCAGTATTCAATATTTATTGGCGGGCCTGCCCGTGGTGACCACGCCGAGCATGGGTGGGAGGGATGTTTTTTTTGATCCAGACTATGTGTTGACGGTGGAGGCGAGTCCGGAGGCGGTGGCGAGTGGGGTGCAGGAAATGATTCGACGGAATTTGGATTCTGAATGGATCCGTCAACGAAGTTTGGAAAAAATGAAGGTCCATCAGAAGCGACTTTTGAATATGTTGAGGAGATTATCTGCGGTGGAATATGGGGAGGGAGTGGATGATGAGCAGATCTGGGTTAATTTGTTGGAGAGGAATCGACGGGTTTGGACTTTGGGGGATTGGTCGGATTTGAACGGGGTTTGAGGCAGTTTAGAAAGGTTATGAGGTCGGATTGATGGGCGCGGCGCGGTGCCAAAAGCCGAGTTGATAGGTGGGCGATAAAAGGTAGCGTGTGTAGAGAAGAGCCAAGAAGGATTTGAATCGACGTATGGCAGTTTCGTTCCGGGCGGGTCTCCAGCCGCGAGTGGCTGACCAGCTAATCCAGGGATCAATGAGGGAGGAGGCCTTGTGCCAACATCCCGGATCCCGGGTGCTGTGAATGCGGTGCAGAGGTTTGTCACCGTATTGAGCGGCGAATTTACAAAAGCTGCTGTATTTGGCTCCATAAATGCGACAACAGCGAGAAAGGGTGATGAGATCAAGAAAGCCCGCCTGCATTCCGGCCAAGGAATCGCGACCCAGCCAGCCTTTAGGATGGCGAAGCAGGCGCTGTTCGGGAATGTGCCGAGTGAGCAGAGGCCAGATGGTGGGATCGTCGGTGCTGATAAAAAAATAGGTGTCGGGGTTGTGAGCCAACTCTTTTTTCATGACGCGAAGGAAAAGGATCAAGGGGCTGTATTGGATGGAGCGGATGTGATCCTGACGACGGATATGGATGCCCACGGTGTGGGCAGGCAGGGAGGGGATTTGAGAAGCAAGGTAAGGAGAGACAACCCAGGATAAAAATTCTTGCTTAAAATCCTCACGAAAAGAGAGGGAGGAACCGGGAGCAGGGTGGAATAATTGTTGGCCACGGACGGAAACGAGGGGATGTTTTTCCATCAGTTCGAGCAGCAGGGGGAGGGATTGAGAGTAGAGAAAGGGGAGCATGCAGACGGAGCCGGGGGGATAAGCTTCCAGGGTTTCGATTTCCATAGGACCGGAGCCGGGAGCCCATAAATCTTCCAAAACGCAGGGGCAATACTCGGCGGGAGTCCAAAGCATACAGAGCCGCCATTGCTGGAGTCGGGCCAAAAGCCGGCAAGAAGCGAGGGAGAGGAGACGGTTGCCGAGACCTCCCACGGGAAGGATTTCGAGGATTTTCATAGGAGTTTTACTTGTTAGGAAAGAGGAGGCTGCCGATCCATTCCGTCTGGTGTTGGAGCCAACCGCGAATGCGGACGAGTTGGCTGACTTTGTTTTCGAGTTTCAGGACGGTGTTGCGGAGTTCGGATTCACGGGCAAAGGGATTTTCCTGGAAGAGGCGATTGCAGATGGTGTGAACAGAATTCTCCATCAGCAGATGGAGAACCAGGCGATCGATGAGAATTTCAGGGCACGAAGGAGGAGGATAAAAAAGGAATTCGACGGGGGTCAGGCTTTTGACAAACGTGTAGTAATACTCATGATAAAGGAAGGATGAGCCTTGTTGTAGTTTGAGCATTTGATGGAGGGCGAAGCCATGGAAGGTCTGTTGGTCTCCATTTCTGAAGTGTAGGGTGAGCTGATGGCACTCGACGTAGGCTATGGGCCCGGTCAGGCGAAGGGCCCAGGGGCCTTGGACAGGTGTGGGAGGCAGGGAGAGGCTGACTTCCTGAGGAGTGATGGGATTGAGCAGGCAGGAGCTTTTTGCCAGGGGGCGCTCATGATCGGATAAGGCATGGAGGCTAAGTTGGGCGGGGATGGGTTCGATGTTCTGTATGGCCGGACTGTTATGATTAACTTGACGTGCCAACTGTTCTGAATAGGCCATGAGATTGGAAATCAGTGCGGTGGTATCGGAAGTGCGTGAAGTGTGGCGCAGGCTGCCGCCTTGATAGGGCAGGGGATCCAGAATTTTGTCCTTGGAATGGTGAATGATTTCCAAATAGGTGGGTAGAAAGGTGTGAAAATTACGACTAAAGCTGTCGAAATCTTTTCGGGCCAAGGCCAAATGGTTGAGATAGAAGGAGCTGATGGGTTCGGACAGAGTGTTGTGGGCCAGATGTTGGAGGGTGTTGATCGCCAGCTTGTGAACATATTGTCCTGGGGAGCGCAGGGAGAAGTGGGCCAGACGAAAGCTGTGATTGAAAGCATGTTCGGGTTCCTCCCCACCGATCAATACGCGGTGATTACCCTGAAGAACCAGGGCCTCCGGGTGAAGGGCCAAATCACGGTGCAGCATGGATTTGATGTAGGGGGTCCGTTCGGTCAAGGTGCCGTGTTCACGAGGTTCGGAGACCAACCGGTGCTTGATGCGCAGCACGGGATTGATCTCGTTGGGGTCATCGTCGGGATGCGGGGCAGTTAGGTGGTCCAGCCCACCTTGAGCAAGGAGGGACTGTTGGGTGCTGGCAGGGGTAGTGATGGGCTGTCTGTCAGGATAAATTCGTCCCCGTCGAGGAGCAGAATCCAGTCCGCGCCATCGCGGGCGGCTTGTTGCATGAGGCGGGTCATCTTGGGTCCCTGCAGCTTGCCGAGACTATCGTCACGGATGACTTCGAGAGGAAGTCCCTCCTGTTGCAGGCTCTGAAGGATGGCGGGGGTTGCATCCGTGCTGCCGTGATCGAGTAGAATGAGTTTGTTGAGATAAACGAGATTGTGCCGGACAAAGGCTTCAATGACATCTGATTCGTTTTTGACACAGGCGACGCCGATGAATTTCATAAGAGGTGGAGTGGGTTGGTGTTCAGACTGAAAGAAGAGATTCCAATTTATCCGGATCCACACGGATATCGGCCCCGCTAAGGGTTTGTCCGGGGGTTTCCCAAGGCCACCAATCCATGACATAAGCATAGCGGGCCTGAGTGGCGGAAGCTCGCAGGATGGTCAGGGCACAAGAATCGGGCCAGGAGACTTTGAAAAATTCGATGAGGGCAAGGTTCGACTGGCAGAAGAAGATGTTGAAGAGCTGGCTGCCATGGGGGGAAACAATCATCTCGGCTGATTGAAAAAGAGCGGCTTGTTGTCTCAGGGTCATCCGGCTCAGTTTTTGATCATCCATCCATTCAAAGCCACGGTCTTTGAGTAGAGACCAGATCTGTGCCTCGTTGAGGACGCGTCTCCGCAGACGGCGCGAGATGTAAAGGCGACGTCGCGAGGTGGTGGCGAGGGGACTATGGGCGGAGTTGCTTGAAAGAAATTCATGACGCATAAATTCAGCCTGGAGCCGGCGGGTGGCTTGATGGCCCTGGATGAGAACGTGAAGACGCCTGAAGCGGGTGATTTGGTCTCCGATCAAAAGCACGGGGCGCTTCCATTGCTCTTTCCAAATTTTTCGCAGATAAGTGTGTTCGCCCAGATTGGCTGCCAGCGGAAGATTTTGGGTCAGGGGTTGGCGTTCAAAAAAAGCCTCCTTGCTCATCTGATCCTGGAGCAGGTGTCCGTAGCCCAGCCAGGAGTAGAGGGCGGAGTTGTGTG
>JAAUTS010000043.1 GCA_012031345.1 Blastochloris sp.
CCACCCACATCAAAACTCCCCTGCTTCCCTTCCCCGTCCCCAGCGAAACCGCCGCCCTCCTCAACGCCGCGCCCTCCGTCACCGTCGCGGAAAATGCTGAGCAACTCGCCCAGTTGGCCTTGCGCGATGCCGTCGATGGCTGGCATGAAGTTCGTTACGATGTCCCCGGTATGGGTTCCGTTCTGGAAGCCCGCGTCTGCCAAACCCGCAACGGCATCTGCGCCAACTATCTCGAACCCTACATGCGTCGGCGCGATCCTGATTGTATGGTCATTGGCGATTCTCTGCCCACGGACAAACCCACCTACCAACAACGTTTTGGGTCCGAGTTCGAACCCCTGCGCCAACAAACCCTCGAATGGCTCAGCCAACAAAACCTCGCCGTCTTCCCCTTCTATGCCGGAAACCGGGAGAACGGAACCCATGCCCTCGTCATCGCCCCTGACAACGCTGGCTTTTTCGCCTACGGTCTGGCCTTGCTTCAAGGCATCATCAGCCGCGAAGACTTGCCCGAAGACTTTGAACCCCGCGCTATCATCTACGTCGCACCTCCCTTCCGCCACACTCACTTCGAAGGTAAACAAGTCGTGGTCCATAACCGCCTTCAGTCCAGCCACGAACTCTTCAGCTACAATCTCTACCCCGGACCCAGTGCAAAAAAGGCATCTACGGCGTTCTCCTCAACATCGGGGAAAACGAACACTGGATCACCATGCACTGCTCCACCGTCAAGGTCGTCACCCCCTACGGCAACAAACTCGTCATCTCCCACGAAGGTGCCAGCGGCGGCGGTAAAAGTGAAATGCTCGAATACGCCCACCGCAACCCCGACGGCACTCTGCTCATCGGACGCAACATCCTGACCCAAGACGAACGCAAACTCACCCTGCCCCACGCCTGCGATCTGCGGCCAGTCACTGATGACATGGCCCTCTGCCCCCCATCTCTCGGTAAAGGTCACGGCAAACTCACCCTCATCGATGCCGAGAACGCTTGGTTCGTCCGTTGCAACCACATCACCCGCTACGGCATCGACCCCCACCTCGAGGCCCTCACCATCCATCCGCCCGAACCTCTGCTCTTCCTCAACATCTACGGCCAACCCGGTGCCACCACCCTCCTCTGGGAACACATCGAAGACAGCCCCGGCAAACCCTGCCCCAACCCGCGCGTCATCATCCCACGCAGCATCATCCCCAAAGTCCACGAAGGCTCCATCGACGTGGACGTTCGCAGCATGGGAGTCCGCACTCCCCCCTGCACCCGCCAGGAACCCAGCTACGGCATCATCGGCATCTTCCATCTCCTGCCACCCTCCCTGGCCTGGCTCTGGCGTCTAGTCGCACCCCGCGGTCATGCCAACCCCAGCATCCTGCAAACCGAAGGTATGTCCTCCGAAGGAGTCGGTTCCTACTGGCCCTTCGCCACCGGGCGCCGCGTCAACCACGCTAACCTCCTCCTCGAACAAATCATCGACACCCCCGCCGTCCGCTACGTCCTCACCCCCAACCAAAACATCGGCGCCTGGGAAGTTGGCTTCATGCCCCAATGGATCACCCGTGAATTCCTCGCTCGGCGCGGCGGCTGTAAATTCGGCCCACGCCAGATGAAGCCCTCACGCTGCCCCCTCCTGGGCTACACCCCCGGCAGCATCGTGGTCGAGGGACGCACCATCGGTGCCTGGTTCTTCGAAGTCGAACAACAACCGGAAGTCGGCACCGCCGCCTACGACAGCGGAGCCGAAATCCTACAGACCTTCTTCGAACGCGAATTGGTTCAGTTCATGAAGGAAGATCTTCACCCCACCGGAAGGAAATCATCGAGTGCTGCCTCTCTGGCGGAACCCTGGCCGACTACGAAGCCCTGCTCGACCTGCCCGTCCTGGATCACGACCTCGACTAACCAGCACCCACCCATGAACCTGTCGGCCGTCTGTGTCAGACGGCTCCCCCGCATGGAGAGCATTCCCCACGGCAAATCAGCAGTGGACGCCTCCCTGCTTTTGGCTTAACCTTTTCGTTCATGGGCCTGTAGCTCAATGGTTAGAGCAGGGGACTCGAAATGGGTCGCTGCCCCTGAAAAGAGGCAGTCGTCAGTCGTAAATTCGGTGAACGGTTTCAACTCCCAACGCCGAGCCAAGTCCCCGGGCAACCGGGAAAGGTGTAGAGACTATAATCGACCACCTCACTCCTGCATAGGAATGGTGAAGGCATAGTCCAGACCACGAACGGAACCACTGGTTCCGGCGGCGAAAGCCGAAGTGGGAAGCATAATCCCTTGGTTCTGGGTTCAAATCCCAGCGGGCCCACACTATGGGATTTTTGCACGGAAGCCCCAAACAACGCAACGTCCCAAGTTGGCCCAACCAACCACCCCGCACCCGCGCTTCTTAAATCCTGTCATAAGGACTCCTCACCGGCTCGCCTCCGGCGTTTCCCTCACCTGTTCCCCCATCGCCACAGACCTGCGGGGCCACTTTCTGAATAAAGGCTAATCCCGCGCTGGCTTGTTTGAGGTCAAAGCTCTACAGATCTTCCCCTAGCGGCGATAGATCGACGCTAAACCGTCATGTGACAGGCATCCATATAAGGGAATGATTGTAAAATTGAAAGGTTTGGAGAAACTTAGGCACATAGGCAAGTTTTACGGTCAATATTTATTGTCACCAACCAAAGCTAGAAGCCAAGCATGTCCAAGAAGATTCAACGATCAGCACCTTCGCCAGTGATATCGCCAACGATTTCAGATCGTGGGGCAGTAATTTTAACCGTTGGTCACGTCACGGCTGAAACTGCCAAGGCCGGTGCTGAAGTTTACAAGGCTACGGCCAATCTTATCTCCACGACAAGCCAATCACTGGCGGAGTGCGGAAAAGCATACTTCAATTACTTGGAGGAATGTCAGCGGACACACCAAATTCAAATTTGGTCAAATACGGTTATCGCAGAAGCGCGCGAACAGACTCGGCGAGCGGAGATTTCGTCTGAGACCGCCATTGCTGAAGCGCGCGAACAAACACGGCAGATTGAAATCCAAGCGCAGCTAGTTCTTGAGCACCTTACTGACATTAAAGCCTCCAGAGACGCAAAAATGGAAGTTGTTCGGAGCCTGCTTGACGAACACCGCCGCTTGAATCAGCTTTTCATGAGTCAGACTGCGATGGGAATTGGAAACTTACCGATTGATGATCGCGTCCATCTTGCCGAACTTCGGGATGAAGTGTTACAGAGACTTCGCGACCTCGAAGCCGCCATCACTTCATTAACAGCATCGCTGTAAAACCAAAACCAGAATTTATGTTAGATGTGATTGTCGGCGGCATCGTGGCAACACAAGCAATCGGCATTACGGCTAATATCGCTACATGGTGCTTTAAACGAGCCGCCGCATCGGAACGTCGCCACCAACGAGGTGTCATTAGCAACACACGAGCCGAGATTGCAGCGGAAAGACAGCACCAAAGGAGAATTGAATATGAAACTCGCCGGGCCATTGCTGAGGAAAGACAGCACCAAAGGAGAATTGAATATGAAACTCGTCGGGCCATTGCTGATGAGCGATGCTCCGAACATCAGGCTCATTTTGAAATGCTTGGTGAGTGTTGGGAACAAATTCAAGAAATGCGGAAAGAATCAGGCAAGATTCAAAACCAATTTCGAGAGATTAAGATCGAGAATGAAAGCATGGTGAGCGAATTTGCTCTGACTCCAGAGCAAAGACTAGCCATCCAAGAATGCAATGACCAACTCGAACGCGGTATTCAGCGCATATCCGCCTATCGCGGGAGATACCTTCATAAGTTCTTAAGCGAAGTCCAGAGTGCCCAGCATGCCTTGAAATACCGCGAGTTTGAATATCCCGACTTGCCAGAGTCAATACTACCGGACGAGTTTCCGTATGCGGGGGAACTGATCGAGTTTGAGGATGCCGAATTGGGGGACTTTCCGTTCGTGGACTTGGGTTTTGGCGAGCGAGGCAGATTTGTAACGCCAACCAAGCATGACCTTGAAGAAAAACCGAGGACGCGCCTAATCACACGATATGACCAAGAACACCACTTTTGGATTTTGAGTGCGGCGCGCGCCGATCTTGCCGGAGATTTGGCATCTGGACGCGCATTTCGAGAGTCACGCACTGTCAGGCTCGGTGATCGACGAGGAGATCATCGCCAGGCGTGGTGGCAGCACAAAAATAACGAAAAACTGCGAATTGACCTGCCCGATGGATTGATGACAAAGGTCGCACAGAGATCCCCTTGGGGAACAGAAATCCAAATTTTTATCCAGCAGTCAGATTTTTTCCTTAAGCGCGTGATCGGCGGACAGGAAATTCCTCAGGAGCACCGCCATCCGGCTTGGCAATTGCCCTGCGAAGCTACGGAGGATTTCTGGGAATTATACAAATCGTCTGTGGAGTTTTCCGACAAACTTCTCATTCGAGAAACAGGCATGAAAGGCGATCCCGCTTCCGCAGCTTACGTTTTACGGCTTTCCACGGGTGGAGAATACCCACTTATTTTCGACTCGGAGCGTGGTGTTGCCCGAATCGGAAACCTCTGTGGGCAGCGGTTGGGCCTTATTCGGGAATGTAACCAAGATTTTCGCGTCTTTGTTTTTCGCGGGAATCTTACTCCAAGTGTAGATTCAAAAAATGTCATGCAAGAGTTGGTTTCGGCATTACAGGATTCCTTTGATGAGCAGGCTGCTTTGACTCGGCTTGCTGAAACCGACATGCTTGAATTGAAACGGTATCGGGCCGTTTTGATGGTTGAATTTGAAACTAGCTCATTGAAAGACCAACGCACAACATCCTATTCGTCATGGCGCTTAGACGCGGGCGAAGATTCATCACAATGCCGTGTGTGCTTTCAAACGGAAGCAGCGTTGCCAGAAGGCTCCCTTGTGAGGATCGCATCACAAACAGAACCGATTGGCTGGATCGAAAAAACACCGGATGGCACTGTCGGCGTATTGGTTAGAATTTTGCAATCACAGAGAAGGCTCTTTACTGAAGCCAGCCACCCGCAAAGCGGTGTCTTGGTATCAGTTCCGACCAACCGTGAGCTACAGAACAAGATTGATGCCATTGATGAGTTCCACTCCGCTAAATGTGTTGAAGGAAGAACTCAACAAGAGCAGGAGGCGTTTTCAAAACTGAGACGCGAACTTTTAGGGCAATTCACCGCCGTTTCCTTGCAGCAGGAAACAAGCATCCCTCGAATGGATGGTCTTGATGAGCACCAGCAGAAGGCAGTGGAGAAACTCGCCGCGCCCTTGCCCTTGGTTTTAGTGCAAGGGCCTCCTGGGACAGGGAAAACGCAGGTTATTGCGTTTGCCGTGCAATGCCTCCTTGAGCAAAGGCCAACAGCCCGGATTGCAATTGCGTCACAGGCGAATCCTGCAGTGGACGAAGCGATAGCAAAAATTCAGGAGAAATTTCCGCACTTAAAAATTTTTCGTGATTATTCTGCAGCAGCTAAGGAGAAATACGCGGCCTTAGATCAGGGAGTGGGTGTTGAAAACTATCAACAGGATCTGGTTCAAAAATGGAACGCAGCAGCGATCCATCAAAATGAAGACGTAAATCAAACGCGTGAGTGGCTATCCGATAGATTGATGAATGATACTGTCACGTTCCAGCGACTCATGAAAAATATTCTTGCGAACCGTTCGCAGGTCGTGGCCTGCACTTTAAGTCGCTTGGCGAATATCTCGAATACCGCTCCCCTGTTCGATTTGGTAATTGTGGATGAGGCCGCCAAAGCATCCGTTCCGGAGACAATGATTGCAGCCAATTGCGCTAAGCGCCTTGCGTTGGTGGGAGATCACCATCAACTGCTCCCGTTTCTTGACGAGTCATTTTATGAACATTCTGCCCCAACATTGGCAGACCGTGATGAGTTGAAACGGCTTTGGGATGATTCGCTTTTCACGCGGCTTTGGAAACATGCGCCATCGGATCGAAAAGCGTTCTTACAGATAATGCGGCGAAGTCGTCCAGCAATAACCCGCAGTATCAGCGACTGCTTTTATGAAGGGACGCTGCTCGCCGGACGAGACAATACGAGCGAAGTCCTGGCATTTTCAAAGTCACTCATCTGGATTG
Organism: Blastochloris sp.; assembly: GCA_012031345.1. Lineage (GTDB taxonomy): Bacteria > Verrucomicrobiota > Verrucomicrobiia > Methylacidiphilales > JAAUTS01 > JAAUTS01. The sequence goes on from JAAUTS010000043.1 coordinate 6,106, forward strand.
ATGCATGGCATGGGCGACACTGTGCGGTAAAACGAGCCAAGAGCTTGTATAATCTTGATGAGGTTGAACTAGTCATCCAAGCCTGCAAGGAGGTCGAGAAGATGCAGCGCAAAAAGCAACCGTCTATCGCAATTATCGCTTTCCATCGCGAGCAAGCTGCGAGCTTAAAAAAAGCAATATCCAAAACATCGCTCAAATTTCAGCCGACTGTTCTAACCGTAGATGCCAGCCAAGGCGGGCAGTGGGACGTGGTTATCTTGAGCCTTGCGAGAACTCACGGTTCTGCTGGTTTCGTAGGAAATCCCAACCGATTTAACGTGGCGCTTTCACGAGCCAAAGACCTTTGCGTTATCGTTGGACGGCTGGACTACGCTCGTGGCGACAGAACCAAAGGTAGTTGCCTGAAGCGGATTGCCGACTATTTCCAAAACGGCCATCAGGAAGGCAAATGGATCAGTTATTTGGATTGCAATCAACGTCTGCGTCCGAAATTCGGTGTAGTGACTCAACACAAATGATAGGCGTCAAGGTCATTTACAAGCCGCTGCTGTCGCTCAAGCCGACACATATTGCTATGATTTGCGTTTTGGACAAGCCATGCCAAATCAAAGAATTGAGTGAGTGTTTGCCGCTCCCCAATGTTATTTTGGAACATGCTATTGAGGAACTGGCTTTTTGGCAGTTGGTCACAGAGAACGAGAATGGGCTGGAATTGACGAACAATGGCAAAGTTGCCTTTGCTGTGTTGCAAGCCACCGAGAAGAACGGATTTTGGAAATGCGAGGACGATGGAAAGTGGATTTTGGGCGAAGGAAAATTTGAACTGCCTGAAACTCTTGTCGATCTGGATTCAGTGGAGTGGAACCCGGAAACTGGCGAAATCTTGAGCGAGGCAACCGCACTGAACGCCATCAAGGAAAGTCAATCTGCGTTAACGACCTCAGACGCGTATGCGAGTAATGGCAAATGCGTGAGTGAATTTGAATCAGCACTCAAAGATAACGGTAAACTTGATGAGGCTGTTGAACGCATCATGGCTCACACGTTTTCGGTGCTTCATCTAAATCGTGTGTCAAATGAACTAGAAGACTTTATCTCGAATCTGAAACTACCGAAAGAGGACTACTCCGGACCGCTTAAGATCATTTCCACAAAAAAGAAAAACCGTATGTATCAAATTCAACATCTTCAGCGCGATGGGCAACGAGCTATTTGGGTTATACTTGCTCAATGGCTTCGGCAAAGAAGCGGAGTTCTTGGTGAGTTGATTATACAGCATCCATCCGCATTTCGGTGCATTAGCACTATTGGTATTCCGCTTTGGGAAGAAGAAGGAAAGGCGGAGACACCAGCGTTTTCCCAATTAGATCGGGAGCAAACCGACGTCGCAGACAGCGGCGACGTTTTTTACATTGGCTTAAGAAATAATAGCTCAGTATTGAGAATGTAAGATAGCTATAATCAATAAATTTAAATTTATACGTGGCCATGGAGCGCAGGGCAGGGCTACGTGTCCGCGTAGCGGACAGGGCCCCGACCAAGCGAGATGGCCGGGTGAGCGGGGGATGTGGTGGCCCTTGGGCCACCACGACCACGCACACCTCCCCCGCACGTCATGCTCCACCCCTTGAGCCTGCACGGAAATCCACCATGCGGCGAAAGCCGCCTGATTTCTGTCTTTTGCCTTTAAGTGCGGGATCGTCCTTCATTCCGACACCATCTGAGGAAAACGCCAGAGGCGGCGTTGGGGTGGAGTGGGCGGGAACGGGAGGGGGTGATCCCGCCGCAAGGTGGGATCAGGCGGAGCGGAACGACGGGTGCGGGTGGTTGGTTGGGCCACGTTCGGACGTTGCGTTATTTAGAGCTTCCCTGTTCAAAGTATGTTCGGATAGCTTGAAGGAGGCTCCACACTTAAGAGCTTATCTGAACAAGCTCCACGCACTACGAACTTCTGCCAGCGCAGACCTATCCGAAATCAGCAAGGCGAACGCCTCCACCTTCAATGCCAAAACATTCCACACCAACCATTTATACTATATTCATCCTGACAAGCAATATTGACAGCAATACAGTTAAACCATATAACTGTAAATATGAAGACGACCATCGACTTACCTGACGAAATCCTTCACCGCGCCAAAGTCGCTGCGGCTCAACGTCGCACCACGCTTCGTGAATTGGTGCTTCAGGGCCTTCTCACAGAATTGGATTCCCCCTCCGCTGCAGTGGATGAAACAGAAGCTTTTGTCGCCGCCTTTGCCAGGGGTAACAACATCAATCATCCTGTAGGAAAAACGCACCGCCATGAGATCTATGACCGCCCAATACTTCATCGACACTAATATTCTTCTGTATGCTGGTTCCCAACATCCCCTCGACCAAGCCAAGCGCATCACGGCTCTGAATATCCTGCGCAAACCGGGTCTTGGATTCTCGGCACAAGTGATGCAGGAATACTTCCACATTGCCTACACCCGAGAGAGGTTGGGCATTTCTTTGGAAGTGGCCCTGGAGAACCTTGCCTTGCTGGAACGTAAAATCACCCTGCCCATCAGCCCCCTCTTGGTTCTTCAAGCCACACGTCTGGCCTTGCGCCACCATATTTCCTACTGGGACGGAGCCATCATCTCGGCGGCACTCCAACTTGGCTGCCACACCCTTTACTCCGAAGACCTCAGCCACGGCCAAGACTATGACGGGGTCAAAGTCATCAATCCTTTTTTGGAAACCACCCACTAACAAAACCCGAGTTCAATCAGACACAGACCTAAATAACCTCTTCCGTGTTGGGTTCTCAAGATAACATAGTTTCTTTTCATCAAAGTTACGAAAAACCAGGCCTGATTCTGCTTCCCCACTTCCCACCCACCTCAATGCGCTGCCAGCCAGTTAGGTCCGATGCCGCTGTCCACTTCGATCGGCACGCTGTCGTTCAGGATGGGCAGTGCGTTTTTCATTTCCTTTTCCACCAAGTCACGCAGCACCGCCTCCTCCTTTTTGGGTAACTCAAAAACCAACTCGTCATGCACCTGAAGCAGCATCCGACTTTTTAATCCCGCCTGCCGGATGCCTCTCTCAATCCGTCCCATGGCAATCTTGATCATGTCCGCCGCCGTTCCCTGGATCGGCATGTTGATGGCGTTTCGTTCCGCACCCATCCGCACATTGGCATTGGTCGATCCGATGTCCCGCAGGTAGCGCCGCCGACCTGTCAGGGTTTCCACGTAACCCAATTCCCGACAGGAGGCGATGGTCCGGTCAATGTATCCGCGAACACCTGTGAATTGGTTGAAATAGCTGTCAATGATCTCTGCCGCCTCCGTCCTGGGAATCCCCAATCTCTGCGACAAGCCAAAAGCGGAGATGCCGTAGGAAATGCCAAAATTCACCATCTTGGCCTTGCGCCGCATCTCCTGATCCACCTGCTCCACCGGCACTCCAAAAACCTTGGCCGCCGTGGCGGCATGAATGTCCACCCCTTCCCGAAAAGCCTGGATCATGCTTTCATCCTTACTGATCGCGGCAATGATCCTCAACTCAATCTGGGAATAATCCGCGGACAGCAGCCAATACCCGGCATCACGGGCCACAAAGGCTTTCCGTATTTCCTTACCCAAATCGGTCCGGATGGGAATATTCTGCAAATTCGGATTGGCGGAAGCCAGTCGCCCCGTGCTGGTGGCGGCCTGACTGAACGTGGTGTGGATGCGTCCGGTCTTGCGGCTCACCGCGTTGGGCAAGGCATCCACGTAGGTGCTTTTGAGTTTGCTGGCTTCACGGTGGTCGAGCAGGCGGGCCACGATCGGGTGACGCGCGGCCAGGGTGCTGAGCAGTTGCTCATCCGTGGAGTATTGGCCAGTTTTGGTTTTTTGGGTTTCTCCACCAGCTTGAGTTCATCAAAAAGCACCACACCCAACTGCTTTGGGGATTTCAGATTGAATTCATGACCTGCCAGTTCAAAAACTTCCGTCTCCGCTTGGCGGATCTCCCGCGCCAGTTCCTGCGAAAACTCCTCCAGAGCAAACAGATCAATGCTGATGCCCTCATGCTCCATGGCCACCAGAGCCGGGATCAAGGGCATCTCCACTTCATAAAAAACCGGCTCCTGTCCCTGTTCCCGCAACAAAGGCAGCAGCACTTCGTGCAGTTGCCAGGTCACATCCGCATCTTCCGCCCCATATTCCGCCAGAGCCAGAGGGTCCACCTCCAGCATGGATTTTTGATTCCCCTGCTCCTTGCTGCCGATCAGGGTCGAGATCGCAATGGGCCGATAACCCAGATACACCTGTGACAAATAATCCATGCTGTGCCGTTTGTCCGGTTCGAGCAGGGAATGCAGGATCATCGTATCCACAAACTTCCCACGCACCTCAATCCCCTGAGCCTTCAACACCGCCACATCAAATTTCAAATGATGTCCCACCAAGGTCTGTTGCTCGCGCGAAAAGATCGGGGCAAACCAGGCCAACTGTTCAGCCGCCTCCTTCGGGTTACGCGAGAAACTGACAAAGACCGCTTCATAAGCCTTCCATGAAAAGGAAATCCCCAGAATCTGAGCCTCCAGAACCTCCAGGGATGTCGTCTCGGTATCAAAACAAAAAACGTTTTGCTCACGCAGTTCCTCCACCAAGGCCTTTATGCCTTCCGCATCCTGAACATGATGATACACATGCTCCACATCCTTCAGGGTCTTGAGTCCCGACATCATCTCCTCCGCTCCCTCCGTCCCACCCACTTCACTCGCAGAACTTTTCCCGGCTCCGTCCTGCCCCGCCTCCTCCTCTCCGCTGGAAAGCTGAAAGTTCTCCTCGCCACGCTTCTTTACATCGGGAGCTTTACCCGCCGCACCGTAGCCCGCTTGAAAATCGGATCCGAACAAACGACTGCCCAACCGATTGAACTCCAACTCGGAAAACTTGGCTTTGACCGCAGCGACATCCATGTCTCCACGCTTCAACGATTCCAACTCCAGCCCCAAAGGAACCTCGCAAAGGATCGTGGCCAGTTTTTTACAAAGCAGTGCCTGCTCGCGATGGGTTTCCAGGCTCTCCTTCTGCTTGCCCTTCAACTTGTCGGTGTTCGTCAAAAGATTTTCCACCGAACCGAATTCCGCAATCAACTTCTGGGCGGTTTTTTCTCCGATGCCCGGCACTCCGGGAATGTTGTCCGAGGCATCCCCCCAAAGACCCAAAATATCAATCACCTGCCGCGGATCCTCCACCCCCCACTTGGCCTTGACTTCCTTCACCCCGAGAATTTCCACCTCGCCTCCCTGCCGTCCCGGTTTGTAGATGAAACTGTGCTCATCCACCAACTGCGCAAAATCCTTATCCGGCGTGACCATGAAGGTCTCGAACCCCTCTTTTTCCGCCCGCCTCGCCAGGGTGCCGATGATGTCGTCCGCCTCGTAGCCATCCAGAGTCAGCACGGGAATCTGAAAAGCCGCCAGAATCTCCTTCACGTCCGGGATGGCCCGGGCCAGGTCCTCCGGCATCTCCTCCCGCTGGGCCTTGTATGCAGGGAAAATCCTATGCCGCTCCGTCGCGGCCTCCGTATCAAACACCACTGCCAGGTGACTCGGATTGCGAGTTTTGATCAGCTCTACCAAGGTGTTGGTAAAGCCAAAGGCTGCGGAGGTGTTGACCCCTTTGGAGTTGATGATGGGCTTGACCGCAGACAGGGCAAAGTGAGCGCGATAAATCAGCGCCATGCCATCCAGAAGATAGAGAGTTTTCGTCACCGGAAAAGCTAAGCATGGACCCTCCCGATAAACACGGGAAACTTTTCCTCCGCAGCCCGCCCTCCAGAACCTACTTCCCCTCCAAAAGACGCAAGGCCAGATACTGCGGCAAGCCTGCATTTAGAATTTGATCCGCCGCCTTGAGAAACGGATACCTCACCCGCCGAAAGCTCACGCTGCGTTTTTCGGTATCATAGATGACATAAGAGGAATCCGGACTGCCGTCCCTGGGCTGCCCGACCGAGCCGACATTGACCAGATACTTGATATCCTTTTTCAAATTCAACACCTTCGGCACCCGGATGCTTTTGACCCTCTCCCCATCAAAGCGGTGGACTCTGACTTGATGCGTGTGTCCGATGAAACAAAGTCCTTTTTCCTGAAAATAAAAATGAAACCCCGCATCATCCTGGGTGGTGACGTAAGGCCAGTCTTCCGGATTGAACAAGCTGGCATGAACCACCGTAAACTCCGGAGCCTCCAGCGTCATGGGCAACTTTCTTAACCACTGCTTATCTTGACGGCTCAGATGTTGCCGGGAATATTCCAAACCCGCCCGTGCCACCGGATTGAACCAATCCAATTCCGTTTGATTGGTGGCGTAAAATCATGATTTCCCATCACCACATCAGCCCCGGATTCCCGCACCGCTTGGACACATTCCACCGGTTGATCGTTGTATCCCACGATGTCCCCCAAACAAATCAAACGGTCCACCGCCTGTTTTCGGATGTCCTCCAAAACCTGTTGAAGGGCTAGAAAATTGCTATGGATGTCGCTGAATAAGGCAACGCGCATGGGACTGCAACTCTTCCATGCTGCAACCCGTAGTCAATGCCGGGTTCTGCCTCTCTTCCCATGAAAAAGGTCAACCTCCCTCGTTCAAAGATTGCGGATTGATCGGCATGGTCATCAGTGCCGCTCTGGCTTCAGCCCGGGCTCATCCTGACATTAGGGGGGCTGACACTTGTTTGTTAGTCACGGTTGTTCTTTCAAAGTATTTTACGAAAGGCTAGCTTCGATGTTTATGGATTGGATCAGAATTTTGTTCACCCAACACAGCCCCGCCCAATCTGTCCTGCTGCTCAGCCTGGTCGCCATGCTCGGCCTTGGCTTGGGCAGCCTCAAGTTTCGCGGCATCGGCCTGGGAGTGGCCGGAGTGCTTTTTGCAGGCCTGATGGTCGGACACTTCGGATTCACCCTGGAGAGGGAAGTCTTGGACTTTGCCCGCGAGTTCGGACTCATCTTGTTCGTCTATACCATCGGAATTCAAGTCGGACCGGGCTTTTTAAACTCTTTTAAAAAAGATGGCCTCCTCTTGAACTCCCTCGCCGCAGGCATCGTTTTCTCCGGTGCCCTGCTGACTCTGGCCATCAGTAAATGGGGCGGCGTGGCCATGCCGGTCGCAGTGGGACTTTTTTCCGGTGCCACCACCAACACACCCTCCCTGGGTGCCGCTCAGGATGCCCTGCATTCCCTCTCCGGCATCACCGAAACCCAACTGACCCTCCCCGGTCTCGGCTATGCCATAGCCTACCCCTTCGGCATAGTCGGCATTATTTTGGTCATGTTGCTGATCCGATTTTTTTGCAGGATCGATCTGGATCAGGAAACTCGGGCCATTCAACAGGAACAAATGCCACGCGCCAAACTCGGCACCCTCAACATCCGGGTCAAAAACCCCAACCTCGACGGACTACGCATCCGCGAAATCCCCGGAGCCAACCAGCTCTCCGCCGTAATCTCCAGAATCCTGCCCTTCCGCGCTGGCCTCGGTGAGTTCACCCCCGAGCACATCTCCATCGCCACTCCCGATACCCGACTCCAGCTCGACGATGTCTTCCTGGCCGTAGGGCCCGAAGAGGATTTAAAAAAATTACAATTGATCGTGGGCGAAATCAGCTCCTTTGATTTGAAAAGTGTCGAAGGTCATCTCAGCACCGAGCGCATCCTGGTCACCAACAAAAAGAAACTCGGTTGCAGCATCGCGGAATTGAATTACTGGCACCTTCACGGCGTCACCATCACCAGGGTGAGACGCACGGAGGTGGAACTACCCGCCCATCCCCAGTTACGCCTTCAATATGGAGACACCCTGACAGTGGTGGGAGAAACGAAGGGCCTGGCCAGTGTCTCTCAGGACCTGGGCAACTCCATCAAGGATCTGAATCACCCCGCCATCATTCCTATCTTCGTGGGCATCTTTCTCGGAATCCTCCTGGGCAGTTGGCCCTTTCCATTGCCGACATCCCCGCTCCGGTCAAACTCGGCTTGGCAGGCGGCCCCCTCATCATCGCCATGCTTCTCAGCCGACTCGGTCGGGTCGGCCATGTGGTCTGGTATATGCCGCCCAATGCCAACTTCTTGTTACGTGAAGTGGGCATAGTCCTCTTTCTGGCTGCCGTGGGACTGAAATCCGGCCAACACTTTGTGGACACTCTTATGGCCGGAGAGGGCTGGCTCTGGCTGCTTTGGGGAGCCGCCATCACGGCCCTACCTTTGCTGCTCTTTGGCTTCCTCGGACGACTCCTGCTCAAGATCAACTACGTCCGTGTTTGTGGACTCCTCTCCGGCAGTATGACTGACCCACCCGCCCTGGCTTTTGCCAACACCCTCTGCGCCTCCGACTCCCCCGCCTTGGCTTATGCCACTGTTTATCCCCTGACGATGCTCCTCCGCGTGGTCTGCGCCCAGTTGTTGGTTCTGTTTTTTCTCTAAACATCTTCGTGAATAAAAAAACGCGACCACATCCTCAGTTAAAAAATTTCTTCATTTCGTGCAAAACGGGTTACAAACAGATGACATTCTGCTCCGATCCTGTTTCATCGTCTCAAAACAGTCACAAATTTATTTTCGTTCTTTCACAGTCCCCTGTCTCAGCTTAATCTCGCAATTAACTTTCCATGGCAAACGTCGAACTCCTGGCACATCTTGAACAACTTGGCCCCAAACGAGCCAAAGGTATTCTTAGTGTTCAAAACCCGGAGACTGGCGAGGAAGGCTCCATCTGCCTGACCGAGGGCATGATCGTCGCAGCCATGACTTCCAAATTCAAAGACCTCAACGCCGTCATGGCCATGATCGCTTGGGACCAAGCTTCCTGTCTCTGGCTGGAAGGCCAAAGCCCACCCATGCTGAGTTGCAGCATCGCCACCGACCTCGCGGTTTTCGAATTTGTTCAAATGGAGATGGAACACGGCGACACCCAGGGCGTGTTGGCCTTCCTTGAAGATCAAGCGGAACAACCGCAGGCAACCAAAAAACGCAAAACCATTCGCCTCCCCGACCTCAGCAATTTCAGCATCTTCCTACAAATGCAGGATGACGGCTCGGGTCAGAACGACTTTGAATTGCGCGAAGGCACCGTCCTCATCGGCAAGGGAGCCGATTGCGATATCATCCTGGCTCATTCCACCATCTCACGCCGCCACTGTCAGCTCACCTTGGTCGATCGCACCATCACCCTGACCGACCTCGGCTCCACCAATGGAAGTTTTGTTAACGGACAGATCGTGCATCAGGAATTTGTCGTGCCGGGAGACAAAGTCACCCTGGGCTCCGTGGAGTTTCTGGTCGCTGCGCGTCTCCGGCGCAACCTCTCCAAATCCGAAATGCCCGTCTCCGCTCCCGTGGCCCCACAAAATTCCGCCACCATGAGAATCCCCAAGAACACCAAGGCCGTTCACTGGAACAATCTGAAGGATTCTCCTGCCCCAGCCAAACCTGAAAAAAGTTTAATCAAACGTTTTCTCAATAAAAAACCGGGTTGACTCGGGCCTGCCTTCCAAGGCTTCTCCCCCACTTTAGATCCCCTCCTGAATTCCCGGAGCACCGCATCCCCACTGGGGATGCCTTCTCAACTCCTCCCACCATCGCTTCGAAATCGGACCCGTCGCGGCTCCATCCACCCAGGGCTCCGCTGAAGTGGAACGGCTTACCTTGCCCAGCCAGACTTCATCCAGTCGATTCTCCAACAAATCCGGGTGTGTCGCCGCCAAAGTCGTCTCTTCTTTTTCTCCCAGCGCAGTTCCCCTGCCCACATACCATCCCGCCAACAAGAGAGTCACCCGCAGGGAAGTCGAACGGGAATGCAACACCACCACACCTGACTTCCTTCCCTCCGCTCCATCAAAACGTCCCAACAATTCGCGCCAAAGTTTCAACTCATAAAGATGCGGATTTTTCGGTGCGGAATACAAATCATACATAATCACAGCAGGCACTCCCGGACCCTCCTCCTTCATCCTGACAGAAAAATCACCCAAATGCAGACGCCAATGCAAACGCCTCCCACCCTGCCACTTTTTCATTTCACCTTTTTCCAAAAAACTCTCCCACTCCAACCCCTCCAAATATTCAAAAGCCCCGGCATGATCCTTACGATGCTTTAACGCAAACTCCAGCGCCTCCGTATCCAGATCAAAACTCTCCAGCAACAAATCCCCGGAACATCCCGCCTCCCATCGACGAATCACTGCCATCGCATTGGCCGCCGCGCCCAGTCCGACGTCCCAAACCCTGATTTCACTGTCTCCTTGTCCGTTCCAACAACTCCGTAAGCTTGTTTGATCAATATAAAGGGCCTCCGCCTCCCGGATCGGGCCGATCCCAGGATGGAAAGTCTCCCCCACCCGCTCATCACGTAATGTCACCAAACCCCCGCCCAGTTCCTTGACGGAAAAACGCGACGACCCCACAACGGGAATTGACGAACCCCAACCAAGCTCTTTATTGGGGCATGATGATTCGTGCTCTGAAAATTCTTTCTCCATTTTTTCTCGTCTTTGCAACCTTAGCCCCGGCTCTGGAGGTTGCCCAGATTCCAGGCGCGGGCCAAGCCCCAAAGGAATCGCCGGACTTTCCCAAATATCTGGAAATCAACCTGACCCAACAACGCGCCCGTCTGATTGAAAATAAAAAAGTCATCTGGGAAAGTGTGGCCTCCACCGGACGTGAAGAAAAACGAACCCAGACCGGAATTTTCAAAATCACCGATAAAAAGGAAAAGTGGACCTCCACCATCTACCACGTTCCTATGCCTTACTTCCAACGCTTCAGCCACTCCCCCGTCGGCATTCATGCCGGACCTCTGCCCGGCTTCCCCGGTTCCGCTGGCTGCATTCGCCTGCCTGAGCCCGCTGCCCGTGAGCTTTTCCAAAAAACCGAAATCGGACTCCCCGTCGTTATCGTCGGAGAAACACCCCCCTTTGAATACTTCAAACAAGTGGCCCAGGAAGTTCGCAGCCAGAAACATTCCCCTACGTTCGCCGCGTCGGCACCAGCCGCATCAAAACCAACCCCTACCTCGCCCCCGAACAAAATTAAGCCATCCCCACCAGCTTAGGGAACCGCTGATTAAAGACAATCAAACCGCAAAGACACAAAGATCGCGAAGAAAACCGGGTTTTTAACAGAGGAATTTATTTTTCTTTCTTAGCGGTCATCGCGTCTTGGCGGTTAAATCAGTGTCTCCTTAGTTGGCCTTCGACTTCCGCAATTTCTCCGCAAAGTCCACCATATCCTTGGAACTGATCCTCACCTCGGTAATGCTGCCCTTCTCCATGGCAAAGGAACCGAACGCTTTTTGATCCTTCCGCACAAAACGCCTCAAGGTGGCGTTCGACTCATACGGCTCCCAACTGGAACCCTCCGCGTTACGCCCCAGAATGGCCTGACCCAAAGCCTCCGGGATCGGCAATAACACTGGCTCCTGACCCGGCTTCGGCGTCTCCTTCAAACGGACATACTGCTCCAACACGGATTCGTTTCCCGTCACCAGAATGGTGATCATCAAGTCCTTATTCAGATAAACATACTGCCGCAGATCCCCCACCCCGGCCGGCACTTGCTGCAAAGGTTTCCCAAATCGCTTCTCCAACTGCTCGGGACTCTCTCCCAAACGAGCCTCCACTCCACTCAGCGTCAACCCCAGCAACCCCAACGTCATCCACACAAATTTCATGATGATTTAATCCCTAAAGTTATTGAAAGCCACCCCCACCGAAAGCTCCTGCCCCCGCAGAAACCCGATCACGTCCTGCAAGTCATCCCGACTTTTTCCAGAGACCCGGATCTTACCTTCTTGGATCTGCGCCTGCACTTTCAGCCCCTGGGCCCGGATGTCCGCCACGATCTTCTTGGCCACCTCCGTCTCAAAGCCCTGCTTCAGCGTCAACACCTGCCGCGCCCGACCCACCGAAGAAATCTCCGTCTTGCCATGCTCGATGTTTTTCAGCGAAATTTCCCGCTTGGCCAGTTTGCCAATCAAAATCCCATTCAAGGCCTGCAACTTGAAGTCGTCATCCGCCGTTAACACCAGCGTATTCTTTTCTTCCACGATATCCCAGTTCACTCCTTTGAAATCAAAACGGTTTAGCAACTCTTTCCTGGCCTGAAGAACCGCATTCTTCACCTCGGCCATGTCCACTTCACAAACAGTATCAAATGACGGCATTGGGATATCCTAGGAAATCCCCGCCGCTTTGCAAGTCAGGGAAGAACCTCCCCTGCTTCCTGTTCCCGCAGAAATTCCTTCAACATCCGCTCCGCCTCCTCCACATCCTCATGAGCCGAACGACGACGCTGATACCGACGTTGGATGATGTCCAAAAACATCTCCAAATCCTCCCGCGTCGGTTTGCGTTCATAGTCCCACTTTTCCGCGTCCTTTTCCAAAAACTGAAACTTGAACCTGCCCCCAAACGGATTCACCCTCACCTCATAACGCGAGCCATCCTCCCGCTTCATCTTGAACTCAATCTCCCGTCTCATAAGCCATCACTCTACGGAATCTGCTTGGAAAAGAAACTGGAACCTCCACCCTTTTCCAATGAAATTTTATCTCGGCCTCCTGCTTCCCTCAGCCTGCACACCCTGTTCATCCCCCTCTGCCCGGCTCAGGAAGCCCTGCAAAACATCACGGAAGAATTCAATTTCCTGCGCGAAAACAAAGAGCGGGAAACTGTCAAAACCACTCCCAGCGGCCTGCAATACGAAGTGCTCCAATCCGGCACGGGTAAAACCCCCCTCAAAACCAGCACTGTCGTCGTGCATTACACCGGGAAAACCCTCTCCGGCAGAACCTTCGACAGCTCCTATGATCGCTTCAAACCCTCAACCTTCGGCGTGACCCGCGTCATCCGGGGCTGGACCGAAGCTCTGCTCATGATGAAGGAAGGTGACAAATGGAAACTCTACATCCCCAGCAAACTGGCCTACGGGGCCGCCGGCTCCCCACCCTCCATCGGCCCCAATCAAATGCTCATCTTCGACATCGAACTGCTCGAAGTGAAATAAACATCCTTACACTCTTCTTAAAACAACCTTCCCACTCTAACCCAACGCTCTTGACCCATCTCCTAGATCAATAGGCGCAGAAAGGCCCAAAGGGCCACTAACGGGTGTGTTTCCCGGCGCCACAAGCGCAGAGTGCAAAATTGAAAGTTTTAAGACCCGACTTCCCTGCTCCCTGCTCCATGCTCCATGCCCGATACCCCCACCTCTCCCTCACTTGATCAGGTTGGAAATTTCCTTGAACTTGGGATGCTCCGCGTCCTGCAGGAACTCAAACAACAAGGCCTCCACTGAAGTGATGAATATTTTATCAGCCACAAACTCGGACAGAGCCAACTCCTTGTTTTGAACACACCGGGAGCTCGTGGCATCCGCCACCACAATGACGGTTTTGCCCTGGCGGCTCAGGTCATAAACCGTCTGACGCAAACAAATGTGGGTCTCCACCCCGGCCACCAGGATCTTTTTGCGCTCCAGTTTATTTCCAAATTCCCCGGCAGAAAATCTGGTCTTCTCGTGCGTAGGTGCGCCGGGAGCCAGCTTCTTCAAACTCGTCAACGTCCGTCCCAAACCTTTGGGATATTGTTCAGAAAAACTGACAGGCACCCCCAGAATCACGCAGGCCTCAATCAATTGTCCCAGCTTTTTCTCCAAAATCTCGGCTTGATGCATGGCGGGCAACAACTTCTCCTGCGCGTCCACCACCAACAGCTCCACCTGTTCCGCTTCAATTCTCCAACTCATACATTTTTTCCTAAATTATTCTTCTTCCGCCTTACTCAGGGCCGCCACCACATTGAAATCCTCCAGCGTGGTCACATCCCCCTTCACTTTGCCACTCGTGGCGATTTCCTTCAGCAATCTCCTCATGATCTTGCCACTGCGTGTTTTCGGCAGACCTTCCGCAAAGCGTATCTCGTCCGGTCGGGCAATGGCACCTATTTCTTTGGCCACATGCGCCTTAAGTTCCTTTTCCAACTCAGGCGAGGAAACATTCCCCTGCTTCAAGGTCACAAACACCACCACCGACTGCCCCTTCAGCTCGTCCGGCTTGCCCACCGCCGCCGCCTCCGCCACCGCAGGATGACTGACCAAGGCACTTTCCACCTCCGCTGTGCCCAGACGATGCCCTGAAACGTTCAGCACATCATCAATACGTCCCACCACATAGAAATATCCCTGTTTGTCCTGCCGCGCCCCGTCCCCGGTAAAGTAACACCCCTTGACATCGCTCCAATACTGCACGCGATATCGCGCAGCATCCCCGTAGATCGTCCTGAGCATGGAAGGCCAAGGCCGCCGTATGACCAATTTGCCCCCCCTTACCCCGTGTGACCTCCTTGCCTTCATCATCCACCACCGCCATGTCCACACCGAAGAAAGGTAAACCCGCCGAACCCGGCTTCATCGACCACCTGCCCCAGGCAGACGTCGTGACCATGTGC